>NZ_JBJYKD010000002.1:0-166342 GCF_049310025.1 Thermorhabdus hydrogeniformans
CCTCAGGGATACCCACCCTTTGCAATGTCTTTTTAACTTTAATAAAGTAGTGTGAACGAAACTGTGGCTCATCTACAAAATCCAACCTTCACCCCCTTTGACATTGTCGGAGAAATATTATATAATTATATACGTCGCAGGGGAGTAGCTCAATTGGTAGAGTAGCGGTCTCCAAAACCGTTGGTTGCGGGTTCGAGTCCTGTCTCCCCTGCCATTTTTATTTTGTATAGAATAACTGATTGCAAGGTGGCAAGCATCTCGGTGTTAATTGCCAATCCTATTTTTTCTTAAAAAAAAGCCCTTCATAGAAGGGCTTTTTATTTTTGGTTTTGCTTATTAATTTAAATTAAATTATAACCGCCTCAAAAATATTGTTGCAATTGGTACAAAACCCCCACATTTTTCTGTACTTGCCGTAATCATCCATATAATTATTATAAAAAATCAGAAACAACTGGTCACATTTGGGGCATCGAACCCCCAGGGTTTTACCGTTCCATTCTTCTTGTCTCATTGCATCCTCGCAGGTATCCACGCCTTCCATATAAGAAGGTTTCCACTGGCTTTTAGCCCCCGCCAAGTTATGCAATACATATCCCTCCCAGATTTTATTTTTTTATAAGGAAACTCCATCAAGAATCGACGGGAAGGTTTTAAAATTTTTCTCTTAATTTATACTATTTATTTTTTTATCTTTTTTATACCTTGAGATAAGCCTTTTCACCTAAAAAATTTTTGTATTTTTCCAGTCGCGGGTCGACCACCTCTTCTATAAACTCCATCACCTGGTTTTCACTTCTTCCTATAAATTTTTTAGGTTCCAGCATTTGCATTATCTCATCCCGGGTGAATTTAAAGCGTGCATCGCCGGCGATTTTTTCAATCAGATCGTTTTTATAGCCATCCTTGATGTTTTTAGCCGTTTCAATAGAATACCTGCGTATAATTTCATGCAATTCTTGACGGTCACCGCCCCTTTTTACCGCTTCCATCAATATATTTTCAGTGGCCATAAACGGCAGCTCTTCCATAACGTGATTTTTTATGACTTTCGGATTGACTACCAGACCCTCACTGACATTCATATATAAATTTAATATCCCGTCAACTGCCAGGAAACTCTCGGGTATTACTATTCTTCTATTGGCGGAGTCATCCAGGGTCCTTTCAAACCACTGGGTTGCTGCTGTGATATACGGATTTAACCCGTTCACAATTACGTACCTGCAAAGGGCGGTGATTCTTTCACAGCGCATTGGATTGCGTTTATACGCCATTGCAGAAGATCCGATCTGACTTTCCTCAAAGGGCTCTTCCACCTCTTTTAAGCTGGCCAGCAGTCTTATATCATTGGCAAATTTATGTGCACTTTCCGCTATGGACTGCAAAACGCTTAAAACTCTGCTGTCAAGTTTTCGGGGATAAGTCTGTCCTGTTATGGGAAACGTGCTTTTATAACCCATTTTTTCCGCTATCAACCGGTCTAATTTCTTAACCTTTTCCTCATCCCCGTCAAAAAGCTTCATGAAACTCGCCTGGGTCCCTGTGGTCCCCTTGGCCCCTCTGAGCATTAGATTTTGTTCCTGATATTCAAGATCGTCGAGATCCATAACGAGATCCTGAATCCACAGGCACGCCCGCTTGCCGACAGTGGTCAACTGAGCCGGCTGGAAATGGGTAAAACCCAGTGTGGGCATGTCTTTATATGCCAGCGCAAAACGCTTTAAATTATTTATTACGTTTACCAGCTTTTTTTTAATGATTTCGAGGCCGTCTCTCATTAATATGATGTCTGTATTATCTCCGACATAGGCGCTGGTGGCACCCAAATGTATTATTGGTTTTGCTTTGGGGCACTGCTTGCCGAAAGCCAGGACGTGTGCCATTACATCGTGTCTTGTCTTTTTCTCGAATTCCTCGGCGTCATCAAAATTTATTTCGCTAACATGAGCTTTCATTTCATCTATCTGTTCCTGAGTGATGGGCAAACCCAGTTCCTTTTCCGCTTCAGCCAGGGCAATCCACAGTTTGCGCCAGGTTTCAAATTTTTTTTGAGGAGAAAAATTGGCTAGCATTTCCTCACTGGCGTATCTCTCAACCAAAGGGTTCTCGTAAAAATTCTTCAAAGAAAAATCACTCCCATACATTTCTCTAAACAAATGGAGCAGGGCAAGCCCTGCTATTTATTTTAAATTACTTACAAATTCTTCAATGCGGTCCAGGCCGTTTTTGATATTTTCCATGGAAGTGGCATAAGAGAGCCTCACAAAATCATCAGTTCCAAAAGCCACACCCGGAACTACCGCCACTTTCACTTTTTCAAGCAGCATCTCGGCAAAGCTTGAAGAATCCTTAATGGGCTTTCCATCCACCTGTTTGCCAAAAGTGCCCGTGATGTTCATCATTATATAAAAAGCCCCCTTTGGCATACGGCACGAAAGACCCTCTATTTTGTTTATCCTTTCCACCATGTAGTCTCTTCTCTTAGCAAACTCCCTTACCATTTTCGCCACAACCTCATCCTTTTTTGGACCCGTCAGTGCTGCCAGGCTGGCTTTTTGTGCGATAGAATTGGGATTTGATGTAGAGTGGCTTTGAAAATTGGTCATGGCTTTGACCAGCTTCCCGGGACCGACTGCAAAACCTATCCTCCAGCCCGTCATGGCATAGGCTTTAGAAACACCGTTTACGACAAGGGTCCTATCATACATTTTCTCGTTTACCGCCGCAATACTTACATGTTTTTCTCCGTCATATATTAGTTTCTCGTAAATTTCATCAGAAATTACAAAAATATCATTCTCTACGGCAATGCGGGCTATTTCCTCAAGATCCTCTTTGGAATACACACTTCCCGTGGGATTGTTAGGGCTGTTTATGATGAGCACTTTTGTTTTTTCATCTATTAAAGGTATTATGGCTTCAGCTTTAAGTTTAAAACCACTTTCTTCCGTCGTCGGAACAAAAACCGGTATCCCTCCGCAGAGCTTAACCAGTTCAGGATAGCTTACCCAGTACGGCTTCGGGATCAGTACCTTGTCTCCGGGATTTAACAGGCAATACAGCGCATTAAACAGGCACTGTTTTGCACCGTTTGAAACAATCACCTGATTCTGATCATATGACAGGCCCGTGGTCTCTTTCATGTACTGTGAAACGGCGCTTTTCAGTTCAGGTATTCCAGCTACCGGCGTATACTTGGTAAATCCTTCCTTGACAGCCGCTACGGCCGCCTCTTTAATATATTCGGGGGTATCAAAATCCGGTTCGCCGGCCCCAAAACCGATGATATCATGCCCTTCTTTTTTCATTTGTTTTGCCTTGGTATCCACAGCCAGAGTTGGAGAAGGGCTTATGCCCTGGACTTTTTCTGATAGGTACATATCTTTTCCTCCTTACAAATATTAATTTTTGGCTTGTGGCAACAATTCGGGGGGAAGTTGAACGTCAATGTCTTTTGCATTGAAATCAAAATAAGATATCGTCATGTTTATAGTCTGCTCTCCGATTTTGCCTGCATATAAAACAATATCCACATTCATTTTGTGAATTAAAAAGTCCTTTTTGCCAATCCAGGCTTTAAAAGTATATTGTTTGTATTTAATTTCATTTGAACTTTTACCGTTTATTATTTTTGCAATTTTTTCTCTGTCAGGTACATACCTGACAACCTTACAATCGATGTCTCCCAATTTTTCATCGGGCAAATACTCGGCTTCCACGATTAATTCATTCAGGTCATCAAAAGTCTCTCCCGGGGTTTTTATGATGTTGTCCACTTCGGCGATACCTATGTCCCGGCTTTCGGTCCACTTTCCGGTAAAGGGGTTTTTTATAAAAAATGCGTCATCTTTTTGATAAATCTCGAGTTCCATCCCCATTAAATCACCTTTTAAATGGACTATTCCGGGATTCTGAACCTCCCCCTCAAAAATCACTTTTTGCCTGATATCCTTTACATTAAGCATCGTTTCGATTTTCATTCTATAACCTTTCGTTTGCTTCATTCTTTCATTGGCTTTTATGACCGCATCTTTCGGCGTTAAATTTTTAAAACTGTTCGAACAGCCCGCCACAAATATTATAAATACGAAAACATACAATACTATTGTAAGTCTTTTAACCGCATTTAGATTCTTCATGCCGCCCTCCGGAAAGTTAAGTACATTTTTATATTCTTCAAAAGTTGCCGGAATCCTCCTTAAAAAAATAAAAAAAAAGAGGAATCCCCCTTTTACATATAACTTTCGGCATAAATATATTTTAAAATCCTGGAAAGGGTTTGCTCACGAATGATATCGAGCCTTTCGAAGTTCATGTTTGACACATACAGTCGCTCGACGTGCTCATGTATCTTTTTTGCATCTTTCAGGGTTTTTACCGCGCTGTCTATCAAATTCCAGAACAGGGTTTCATTGAAATTTACATGTTCTTCATACGCTTTTATCTTTTCGGGATCTACCGCAAAATTCATGTCGATGATTTGGTCATTCTCTTTTAATCCGGATATCATGTGGGGTTTGACTGATGTAACAAATCCCACATTCAAATCTTTAATTATTATATGTTCTATCTTTTCCGGATTCATAGCGCAATGGAAAACTTCTACATCAAGACCATTTAGCAGCGCTTTCTCCAACACTCTTTTCATGAAAGTAGCTTTACCGGTGCCGGGATAGCCGCTTACCACAAATCTCTTTTCGACGCCCTTGAATATGGAGGCCAGGTAATGGACGAGCCCGTCGGGAGTTATGGCGCTGGCGAACATATGCCGTTCGAGAGACCTTTTTTCAAACGCCGGCGAATCCTTAAAGACCATTTCAAGTATTTCCTGTGTTTTTGCATCTACCAGGCGAAAATTCGTGGCATTAATATAAATGTCCTCAAGGTCATCGTGAATTACCCTGGCCGCCTTAAGGTAGTTATATGCTCTTGTATAGCAGCGACTGTATTCTCGTTGCAGTTCTAAAATCCGTTCTTTGCCCCGCTTTATGCCCTCTTCGTCCCAGTAGTCTCCTAAGTTTATAATCTCGTCCACACATCCCGGAAATTTTGGATCCATCATATGAGGAGCCGTTCCGTCCAGCAGGGCTATCTTAAAATCCGGCACTACCAATCCGTCGAGAGAATTGGTATCAGCAGAACAGTGAAGCAATTCCAGCTTTAAACCTTCCTTCAAGAGTTCTCTCGCAATCCTTTTCATGAAAGTCGACTTTCCAACCCCGGGTCCGCCTTTTATAATTAAAATTCTCCGGGCGGAGGGCCAGGATATCACCCGTTCGAAAAATGAAAAATAACCGTCCGGCGTGTTGCCTCCTGGAAAATAACTTTTAATACTCCCTCTCATAAATTGTCCCCTCCTGAAAATTCACCGTATATTATAATATTTGGAGGAGACGCGGCCGGTGCATGTCCTAAATTTCGTAAATTGAAATAACGGCCTTATCTTGATTTTTTGAGATGCCCAGGATAATTCGCTTGTTTTTTAAATTCTTATTTAAAAAATCGATTAACTTGTAGAGATCATCGCTGTAGTTGATTTCTTTTTTTGCTATTAATTCCAGCTTGTTTTCACTCACGTTTATTACCTTCCTCATATTTTTAAATTCCAACTTTTAATGGTGTCAATAATATCGTACTTAGTCAAATCGAAGTGAACGGGTGTAACAGAAATATAATTGTTTTTCACGGCCCACACGTCGGATCCGACATCGTTCAGATCTTCTACCACTTCGCCAGCCAGCCAGTAGTATACCCTGCCCCTGGGATCTTTTCGTTTATCGAAGCTGTTTTTATATTTCCTGCTGCCCAAATGCGTTATATAAATCCCTGAAATATCGCTTTCATCCAGAGGGGGTATGTTGACGTTCAGCAGAGAATCGCCCGGAAATGGATGGTCCATTATTTGCAGGCAGAGTTTCCTCGCAAATTTTGCGGGATATTCGTAAGATATGTTTTCATAGGCAGTAACGGAAAAGGCTATAGCAGGTACACCCATTATGGCCGCTTCTATGGCCGCAGATACCGTTCCGGAATATATTACATCGGTTCCAAGATTGGGCCCCCTGTTGATCCCTGACAGTACCATATCGGGAGTAAAATCAAGTAATGCCTCCAGGGCCAACTTTACACAATCGGAAGGGGTTCCGTTAACCATCCAGCACACCGCATCACAGCCCGGGACCTTGACATTTTCCACTCTCAACGGTTTGTGCATGGTTATGGCATGGGCCGTAGCGCTTCGCTCCCTGTCTGGAGCCACGATGGTTATCCTGGCTATTCTGGATATTTCACGGGCGAGAGTAATTAATCCTTCTGAAAAAATCCCGTCATCATTTGTCAAAAGTATGTTCAAACCTTCACACCCCTATTTAAGCGATAAGAGATTTATTAAAATACTCTACAGCCTTTTCACTATCTCCCAGCTTTTCAAAGCAAATGCCTTGAAGGGTATATATGTCGGGCCTCTTACTGTTTTTATCCTCTACCTTCCCTAGACACTCCAGGGCTTCACCGTAAAGTTCTTTTTTAATCAAACAATAGGCCTTATTAATCAAAACATAATCTGATTGGTTTCTTTGCAAAACCCTATCAAAAATTTTCAGGGCCTCGTCATAATTTTCCAGGGCCATAAAACACAGCGCCTTGTTGTTTAATAATATTATATCATCTTTTACGGTTCTTTCTGCTTCATTTAAACATTCCATGGCATTTTTGTAATCTCTTAATTTATAAAGGCAATATCCTTTGTTGACCAGCAAATCGCCGTTAATGGGGTCTATTCTGAGGCCCCGGTTGCAATACTCCAGCGCTTCCTCATACTTTCCCCGGGCAGCCAGACATAAAGCCAGATTATTGATGGCGGTGATATCATACGGAAATCTTGATAAAATTTTTCTATAAAACTCCTCCGCTCGTTTATAATCACCGGTTTTGCTCAAAATGAGAGCCAGATTCATCCTTATAAAATCGTCGTTGGGCGAATGCTTTAGACATTCGTTAAAGCACATTTCAGCCTCTTTTAATTTCCCCTGAGCCATTAAGCTTAACCCTTTTTTATTTAATATTTTGACACGGGATTCTTCATCCGCATGATTTAGTGCTCTGTTAAAAAACACCACGGCTTCGTCATACCTGTGGTTCTTATAAAGACAACAGCCTGCCCCGTACAAACCTATAGACTTAAACCTGGAGCTGCCTATCAACCACCTGTATTTGGCTTCAGCTTTTTCAATCTCCGACCTTGCATAATAAGTTTCCGCCAAAAAATACTTTATTTCGAAGCTTTTATCATCGAGAGCCTCCGCCTTTTCAAAAAAAGTCGAAGCTCTTAGATAATCTTTTAAAAAATAATACACTATTCCTCCCCAGCAGTAAAGCTCCCCGGAACTGCCCTTTCTTAAAAAATTTTTAATGTCATTTAATGCCCTTTCATAGCTGCTTGTCCAGAACAAAAAACTCAGCCATACAAAGCTCAAGTTGAACTTCCTGGCCCTGCCATTCCCCTTTCTCACGATATTTGTCAGCAGATTAAAAGCCTCAAACTTACTCATCGACAGACCCCCCTTATTTTTTCTTAACATAATATTCTATTTTTTCCCGGTTTTTCCTTCTGTGGTTAAAAAAGAAGGTTTGGCTTCCACAGCAAACCTTATACGTAAGAGTCAAGTTTTAACCGGGTCATAAATATTGCATTGCAGATGGCAAAATTCTTTAGGCATTTCCATTACTATATTCAACATATCACAGTTAAACCACGTCTGGCTCGAACCCCGTATCAGAAAAGTTTTATGAGGTTTGAGGTGCCTGCAGGGCCTGTCGGCCATTACCGCCGGCACTTGACAGCCGCCACAGGCCCATTTCTCATCCAAATCTCCAGATTTCAGCAGTGTGTTGGCAAGTGTGCATTTATAGATCATTCCCGATGAATTGATGGATTGAAAATCTTTATATTTTATCAAAAACGGGCATATCTCTAGCATATGTTCATGCCTCCCTTTTATATAATTAAATTATGAGAGGCATGAATTTATCGTGCTTGAACCTGTAAATCTTTAATTACCCATTTTAAACCTCCTTATCAAATTCTTCCCGCCATTTTATACCCCTCTTCAAAAGCCCTGAAATTCAGTTGTCTGAATTGAGCCGGAGAATTCTTCTCCAGGGATCTCTTCACGCTGTCATAACCCACTATTCCCGTCCTCCTCACCAGGATGCCCAGGGCGATCATGTTTAAAATTTTTATGTTGTTGAGGCTTACCGCAGTTTTTGTAATGGGATATCCTTCGGCTTTTCCCGAACACACCCCGGGTCTTATGGTGTCACTGTCATAAATTAACAGACCATCGCTGCCGATTTTGTCACAGTACAAATCAAAAGCCGGTTGAGACAAGGTAAAAACTATATCCGGCTCCAAAACCTCCGGATACGCTATCTCATCATCGGATATGACCACCTCAGACTTTGAAAAGCCACCTCTAGAAGCTACTCCATAAGATTGGGTCTGGACGGCATTTTTCCCTTCGAAAAGGGCCGCAGCTTCACCCAGAATCTTCCCCATTAATATCAATCCCTGGCCGCCGACCCCCGCCAAAACCACTTCTATCCTGCCTTTCAAGAAAAATCCCTCCTTATCTCCCGCTCAAATCTTCTTCCAATTGAGCCAATTTTTCTCGGGCGTTCTTTTGAACCTCGGCATATTTGGTAGAAAAGTCGGGTTTATCCTCATCGGCAAATACTCCGATGGCAAATTTATTGTTAAAAATGTCGCTTTCAGCGATTTTTGTCGTGCTGCTATTTTTAAGCCACTCCATCATCTCAACGGCGGATTTCATATTGTTAAGCCTTCCGAAATAAGTTGGACATATGCTTATAACATCCACCACCGAAAATCCTTTTTTCGCAATGGCGGCTTTTATGTATTTTTCCAAAATATTTACATGATACACTGTGGCCCGGGCTACGTATGGCGCTCCCGCGGCCCTGGCCAGGGCGCATATATCGAAAGGAGGCTCGATTGAACCAAACCTCGATGTGCTCGTAAAGCTCTTTTCCGGTGTAGTGCCCGAGTACTGGCCGCCTGTCATCCCGTAATTGAAGTTGTTGGCTATTATGGCGGTTATATCCATATTCCTCCGGGCGGCATGTATAAAGTGGTTTCCCCCTATGGTAACCCCGTCGCCATCCCCCATAAGTGTGACCACCTTTAAATTGGGATTTACGGCTTTTACGCCGGTGGCCGCCGCCAGGGCCCTGCCGTGAGTTACGTGAAGGCTGTTGGTGGCCAGATAGTCGTCGGCCTTTCCCCAGCAGCCGATCCCCGTTACCACCACCACATCTTTTGGGTCCAAATCCAGGTCCGCCAAAGCCCGGGCGGTGGCTTTCAAGATTATGCCGTTTCCGCAACCCTCACACCAGAAAAACGGCAATTTATCTTCGATAATATAATCAAATATACTCCTGGTCATTTCTTAGAACCTCCTTTGTCCTGCCCACAATCTCATAAGGCGTAATGATGGTGCCGTCCACCTTGTTTATCCCATAGACGGGCATATCTCCCACCACCCTTTTTACCTCGTTTACAATCTGGCCCAAATTCATTTCCGGCACCAGCACCATCTCTGATCTGGAGGCAAGTTCTCTTACCTTCTTTTCGGGGAAAGGCCAGATGGTATTCAGTTGCAATAACCCCGCTCTTACGCCTTCCCTCCTTAGCATCTTTACGGATTCTCTTACACTTCTAGCCGTGGCGCCGAAAGACACAAAAAGAATATCCGCGTCGCTCGTTTCGAATTCTCTTGTTATGGTTATCTCGTCTGTATGAGCGTAGATTTTCTCGTAAAGCCTCCTTATTAGCCTGCCGGCATTTTCCGGGGTGTTGTTGGGATAACCTGTCTCGTCGTGCATGGAACTGGATACATGCAAAATGTAATCGCTCCCAAAACGGGCCAGAGGCGGTACACTATTTTCGGCCGGCCGGTATGGTTTATATTCGTGTGGTGAAACTCCAGGATAGAGTCTGTCGATTATGGGAATATCATTGTGTAAAACAACCTTTTCCCGCATATGCCCCACAATTTCATCTGATAATAATACCACCGGTGTCCTGAATTTTTCGGAAAAGTTAAACGCGTATATCATCAAATCGTAGCATTCCTGGGCCGAACTTGGACATAGCACTATAATCGCGTGGTCTCCATGGGTTCCCCAGCGTGCCTGCATCACATCGGATTGAGCGGGCCTTGTGGCCATGCCCGTGCTGGGACCGCTTCTCTGGACGTTTATCACCACACATGGGGCTTCGGTCATTATGGCCAGACCCAGATTTTCTTGCATCAAAGAAAACCCGGGACCGCTGGTGGCGGTAAAGGCTTTGGCGCCGGCCATGGACGCTCCCACCAGTGCCGCCATGCTCCCCAATTCATCTTCCATTTGAATAAAAACTCCCCCCACTGCAGGGAGTCTCTGAGAAGCAATTTCGGCGATTTCCGAGGAAGGGGTTATGGGGTATCCCGCATAAAATTTGGCACCCGCTTTTATGGCCCCTTCGAGACAGGCCTCGTTGCCTTGCAAAAACATGACTTCCGGGCTCAATTATATCGCCTCCTCTTTTTCCACAAATATGGCTATATCCGGGCACCTGAGATAACACCAGTTACATCCGATACAATCTTCAGGTCGGACCACATGGGGAACGGCATTTATTTTAATTTCAAGGACTTTTTTAGGACAAAAAGCAACGCAAATGCCACATTTTTTGCATCTTTTTTTATTTACAGAAATCGAATAGCGCTTCTCCATCTTATACCCTCCGTTATTAAGGAAATTTGAAAAAATTATTACGCATAAACCGTGCCAGGTAGCGCCTTTTTATTCGACTTCTTTCAATTTTTTCCATAAAGTTGTCCTGCTTATACCCAATTCTCTGGCAAGTGCCGCTTTATTGCCGCCAAAAACTCTGTTTAATTGGTTTATAATCTGTTTTTCCATTTCGTGCAGGGTACCGACTTCTATTAATAATTTGATTTTTCCGGTGTTCTGGGAATCTTCAAAAATATCCGACTCGGATAAGAGGGTTTTTATGAGGGAAATATCCAGGTCGTATTTTTCTGAAAGGATGACGCATTTTTCCATAAGATTTTTCAGCTCTCTTATGTTACCTGGCCAGGTATATGTTTGAAGGTATTCTATAACTGACCTGCTCAGATTGGTGTTGACCCATTTATTGTAAAGGCGATTAAACTCCGCGATAAATTTTTGCGCCAGGGGAATTATATCCTCCACTCTTTCCCGAAGCGGCGGTACTTTAAGGGTTAAAATATTCAATCTGTAAAAAAGGTCCGCTCTGAATTTTCCCTCCTGCACCCTTTTTTTAAGGTCCATGTTTGTGGCGGCAATTATTCTTACATCCACGGGAATATACCTGTTTCCCCCGACGCGCATTACTTTTTTTTCTTGAAGAACTCTCAACAACTGAGCCTGAATGTTTACCGGAATTTCCCCTATTTCATCCAGAAAGAGGGTGCCTCCATGGGCCAGTTCGAAAAGACCTGTTTTCCCTCCTTTTTTTGCCCCCGTAAAGGCCCCTTCCTCGTAACCGAACAGCTCGCTCTCCAATAAATTTTCGGGCAGCGCGGCGCAATTTACCGCTACAAAGGGGCCATCGGCCCTGGGACTGGCTGCATGAATGCTGTTGGCAAACAACTCCTTTCCTGTTCCGCTCTCTCCGACAATCAATACGGTGGAATTTGTTCTGCTGTATTTTATGGCCACGTCTATGGTTTCTTTTATTTTTTTGCTCGTTCCGACAATATCCTCAAAGGTGTAAGATGATGTGAGGCCCTTCTTATACAATTCCTCCCTGATGCTCTTTTCAAGCTCCTGGATCTTTTTAATTTCCTGAAAGGTTATAACGGTGCCTATTTTCTGGTTTTTTACGGAGATATGTGCTCTGTTAACGACGATTTTAGTTTTGTTAACTTCTGCGATCTCTTTTATCGTCGGTTCACCGTTTTTATAGATTTGATTAAAAAC
Organism: Thermorhabdus hydrogeniformans; assembly: GCF_049310025.1. Taxonomy (NCBI): domain Bacteria; kingdom Bacillati; phylum Bacillota; class Clostridia; order Thermosediminibacterales; family Tepidanaerobacteraceae; genus Thermorhabdus; species Thermorhabdus hydrogeniformans. Next base: position 12,034 of record NZ_JBJYKD010000002.1, read on the forward strand.
ATGAAAGTTCGCATCCTGCGGTTTTCTATTTATTATCCTATCCTTTGGTACGCCAAGTATTTTTTCCGCCGCCGGATTGTACATGATTATTCTCTTGTCTTCGTCTAAAGCCACAATACCTTCATAAGAATAATCCAGCAGAGTTTTCATGAGTTCTTTCTGTGCCCTGTCTTTTTCCAATACGGCGTAAATGTTTTTGGCCGCATTTATGGCCTGAATAACCGAAAACTTGTTGGACAATACCAGCCGGCCTTCCATTCCAAGTTTAACCGCTTCCTCTAAGACGCACGCTCCTGTTCCTACGGCCACGGTAATGCCGCGGCTTTTTGCCTCCCTTAAAAGTTTTATCAATTCGGCATCTGTTTTATAGTAAAAGCAGCAGATGTTTTTGTTTAATATCCTGGAAAACAAATCAAAATTAAAATGCCCCTTTTTATAGTCATAGCCGAAAAATCCTATCGAATCGTGTTTGAATGTAGACTCATATATGGCCAGGAAGACGTCAAAGTCCGTAATCTCTATGCTCACCAGGGGAAGGTCCACGTTTTTCTTAATTAAAGCAGCCGTGGCACCCCTGCTGATAATGACTTCAATATTTTTCTCTCTTACAAGCTTTTTGGCTATTTCTACACCTTCGTACAGGACACCCTCGCATATTATTATATTTTCGCCCAGTTCCTCGGAAGCTTTTCGCGCAATTTCCGTCAATTCGGGATAAGGTGAAATCAGGGCAATATTGGGATTGATGTTTATCTCCTCCCTCAATTCATCCCTCTATTAACTGTAACAGCAGTTCAACACCCACTTCAAGGTCTTTTAAACACACCATTTCCGAAGGTGTATGAACATACCTGGCGGGAATAGACAGCCCGCCGGCCGGCACTCCCGACCGGGTCAAGTGGATTGCACCCGAATCGGTCCCGCCAAATTCGAGGACCTCCATCTGATACGGTAAATTCCTTTGTTCCGCAGCCATTATAAGAGCCTCTTTGACTTTCGGATGGCTTATGACCGAATTGTCTTTGACCTTTATGGCCGGTCCCTTCCCCAGATTAACAGCCATCTTTTGAGCTTCGGGGGTATCTCCGGTCAAAGTAACATCCACAGCTATAGCCAAATCGGGGTCCACTCCAAAAGCCGATGTTCTGGCTCCCCTTAATCCCACTTCTTCCTGCACAGTAAACACAAAAAACGTGTTGAATTTCGGTTTTTTCAATTTTTGCAGGACTTCAATTAAAACCGCGCATCCCGCACGGTCATCCAGCGCTTTGGATATTACAAAATCCCCCGATATGTCGCATTCCCTATAGAAGGTGGCCATATCTCCTATTTTCACCCTTTTCAGGGCTTCTTCCCTCGTTTCAGCGCCAATATCTATAAACATCTTATTCAATTTTAAATCTTTCATGTCATCGAGCTTTTCCATCCCGAAAACTCCAATGACGCCGTTGGCAAAAATAACCCTCTCGCCTATCAACGTAAACGGAGAAACGCCTCCCACATTTGAAAATCTCAAAAACCCCCTTTCATCTATGTTTGTCACAATAACCCCTATTTCATCCATGTGGGCCGCCAGCATCAACCTTTCTCCGTCGCCGCCCTTTTGCGCAACGATATTCCCGAGTTTATCTACTTTTACATAGTCGGCATAAGGCTTTATTTTATTTATTATCGCATCCCGGATTACATCCTCGCTGCCGGAAGGCCCGAATGCCCGGGTGAGTTCCATTATTAGCTCCTTCATCTCAATTCAATCCCCTTTCCTGTATATCTAAAATTAAGGCATCCACCAGTTCAACAGTGTGTTTTATATCATCAAGACTGGCAACACTTACAGGTGAGTGAATGTACCTGCAGGGTACCGATATTACAAGGGTGGGGATCCCTTCCCCCGTGGTCTGGATTCGACCCCCATCGGTCCCGCCGAAGGTCGTCCGCTTTAACTGGCACGGTATGCCCTTTTTTTCGGCTATCTTCAATGCCCTGTCTAATAATTTCCTGTCGGCAATATAAGTCATATCCATAACCGTCAGGGCGGGGCCTTTGCCGACGGTGGTGCAGTAACCTTCTTCTTTGGTGTCCGGCACGTCGGACGCGAAAGTACCTTCCACCACTATGGCCATATCCGGGTTTACGGCATAGGCGGCCACGGCAGAACCCCTTAAACCTATCTCCTCCTGTACGGTAAAAGCTCCCGTTATGCATATATCATACCGCTTTTTTAAAACCTCACAAATGACGTAACATCCTACCCTGTCATCCAGGGCTTTCGCCTTGATATGATTTTCGCCGAATTCCTCAAATTCCGTATCAAAAGCGGCAAAATCCCCTATTTTAACTTTTTTTTCGGCATCTTCTCTGTCCCTGGCGCCGATGTCGATATAGAGGTTTTTTGATTTTAACGCTACTTCCCTTTCTTTTGGCTCCTGGAGGTGAATGGCTTTTGCGCCTATTACACCTCTTATCCTGTGAGGTCCGACTATAACCGATTTTGACACCAGCACCCTGTCATCAATACCGCCAACGGTGTTGAATTTTAACCATCCGTTTTTGTCAATGGACTTGATCATTAGACCCACTTCGTCCATATGCGCCGAGAGCATTATTTTGGGGCTGGATATTTTGCCGTTTTTTTCAACAAATAAATTTCCCAGGGCATCGGTCCTGATATTCCCGAGACCCCTCATCTCTCGCTTCAATATGTTTCGAACCTCGTCTTCGGCGCCCGAGACCCCAAAAGCCTCTGAAAGTTCTTTTAATAACATGCCAACCCCCCCACGAAATTATCATCGATAGAAGAAATGAACAGCGCCAGCAGCCTGCCCGCCATTTTAATGTCATCCAGGGCGAGAGTTTCCACGGTGGTATGCATATACCGAAGGGGAATTGACACAAGAGCCGTGGGAATCCCTTCTCTTGTAATTTGCATAGCCCAGGCGTCAGTCCCCGTTGAAGATGGCTCCGGGTCTATCTGATACGGAATTTTGTAGTCATCAGCCAGTTCCTTCAGTCTGTGAAAAAGCTTTGGATGGATATTGGGGCCGAGAGCCAGAACGGGACCTCTGCCGAGTTTTTGAGTCTCTTCCTCAGGTACATCCGGCATGTTTGCGTGGCACACGTCTATGGCCACCCCTATATGAGGGTATATGCTGAAACTGCTGACTATCGCCCCCCTCAAGCCTACCTCTTCCTGCACGGTGGCCACGGCGTATACATCCGCACTGAAACTTAGTCGATTTAACTCTTGCAAAACCACAATAATCGCTGCTATTCCGGCCCGGTCGTCCAGGGCGCTGGAAGAAAAAGTGTCGTTGAGCAATTCCAGCGGTTTTCGCTTAAGTGTTATAAAATCTCCCACTCTCACCAGTTTTTTGACCTCATCTGCCGGAAGGCCCGTATCTATGAACATGTCTTCCGATTTAATAGACTTTTTTCTCTCTTCCGGTTCCTGAATATGCGGAGGTTTGTTGCCGATTATGCCTTTTATCTCTTGTCTGCCGTGAATAACAACCTCCTGGGCCGGCAATATCCTCTGATCTACGCCTCCGACAAAAGCAAACCTAATAAAGCCTTTGTCGTCGATCTGCTTAACCATGAGGCCTATTTCGTCCATATGTGCCGCAAGCATCACCTTAAATTCGCCTTTTAAACCTTTTTTTAGCCCTATCACATTGCCAAGCCTGTCCTCTTCTACCCGGTCGCAGTAAATGCGGAAAATATCCTTAACGGTTTGATTTAGCCGGAATTCGCCGCCCGAAGGCGCTGCGGGTTCCAAGACTTTTTTCAGTGTTTCGGTCAACCTCAAGTTAATCCCCCTTTCCTTTAATTGTATATTTCTACACGTTAACAAAGTTTCCTTCAATCTCTAAAATTATATTTCCCTCTAGAGGTTAAAATATTTTCGGAAAAAATTTTTTAGAAGCGTGGACTTGACGAAAAATCCTTTTTATTATATACTAATAATTGCGTTCGGGCCCATAGCTCAATTGGTTAGAGCAACCGGCTCATAACCGGTTGGTTCTAGGTTCGAGTCCTAGTGGGCCCACCAGTTTTGCCGACGTAGCTCAATTGGCAGAGCAGCTGACTTGTAATCAGCAGGTTGCGGGTTCGAGTCCCATCGTCGGCTCCAGGCATCAAAAAATTGTGGAGAGATTCCCGAGCTGGCCAAAGGGGGCAGACTGTAAATCTGCTGGCGATGCCTTCGGTGGTTCGAATCCACCTCTCTCCACCATATATATGTGGGCCATTAGCTCAGCTGGTAGAGCACCTGACTCTTAATCAGGGTGTCGTGGGTTCGAAGCCTACATGGCCCACCATAGAATTTTGAAGGCTTTCAAGCCTTTTTATTATTTCCGTTTTTCGGGTTTGCTCCAATTTTGATTACAGTTGGTTTATTTTGCAATCAAAAAACCGCTTTTTTAAAGAGCGGTTTTTTGATTTTGTAACACCATGACGCCGGCCGACATAACAGAGTACTCCTTAGCCAACTTAACCCCCCCTTTTCACTTTAATCCGATCCGCTTTTTTGTTTCTGATAGAAAAAGTTTTTTATGCTCGTAAACCCGTATTTTTGTGGCATTATAATTTGTTCAGTACTTCCGACAAATAAAATTCCACTGTCGGTTAAAGCGTTATAAAATTTTTTATATAACTTATCCTTGGCATCTTCGGTAAAATATATCATTACATTCCTGCATAAAATCAAATCACATTGAGACGGAAATTCGTCTTCAAGCAGGTTCAAATGCTTAAAATCGACTTCTTTCTTAATTTCATCCTTAATGGCAAAAATTTCGCCATTTTTTGTAAAATACTTTTTCATCATTTCTTCCGGTACATTCGTCAGGCTTTTTCGAACGTATTCCCCTCTTTTCGCATGCTCCAAAGCTCTGTCATCTATGTCTGTAGCCAGAATGTATACTCTATCCATCACACCCATCTTCTCGGCCAATAGTGCCAGAGAATAGGGTTCTTCCCCGGCAGCGCAAGCTGAGCTCCATATTTTCACCTTTTTTTTTCTGGATATTATGTTTGGCAGGATATATTGTTCAAGAACCTGCCACTGTGAGGGATTTCGGAAAAATTCCGATACGTTTATGGTTATATACTCTAGAAATTCCCTTAAATGTTTTTGACTTTCTTTTAAAAGCTTAAGGTACGCAACGTAATCGTCAAGGCCGTTTCTCTTAATCAGGGATTCGATCCGTCTTCTCATCTGTTTTTCCTTATAATAATTGAGGTCAATATTCGTCAGCTTTTTAATCTGAATTGTAAATTCCGCATAGCCCTCCAAATAAAAAAACCCCCTCTACTTATTCAGAGCTATCCTATTAAGGATAATTATAACATAATATAAAAATGATTCCACTGGAAATACTCAGACCACCAGAGGGAGGCGGCAACGAAACCCGCGGCACGGAGGAAAAATAAAAAAATCCATGATACACGTACTTTTGTGTATCATGGGGGCTAAATGTAAAGGGGGTCTTCACTATTTTAATATAACCAGATTAAAACTTTTTATGCAGTAAAAATAGAAAAATGCGCGACTTTCAGTTCACGCATTTTTCCCGCTAAACGTATTCATACGCAACGGATTTTTTAAAACTCAAAAAAATCCCCTTCCTTTAAAAGTTAACTACCTTCACGGGTTTTTCAAAAATACCTCTCTTGACTTCAGAAGCTGTCATATGCTTGGCATTAAACCTCTCGGATATATAATTGCACGCGTCCCATGGGTTGACCCTTTCGCCGCAGGTAAACACGTCGACGGCTGCATATCCCAGTTCGGGCCAGGTATGGATGGCAAGGTGAGATTCTGAAATTACCACCACCCCGCTTACACCCTGGGGACTGAATTTATGAAATGCAACCTCTCGAACTTCCGCGCCGGCTTCCAGTGCTGCTTTGACAAGAATTTCTTCAATCAATTCCCTGTCGTTTAAGACATTTGGATCACAATCATAAATTTCAGCCAGTATATGACGGCCCAAAGCTTTCATTTCTCCATCAATACCCCCTCATTTTGAAATTCAATCAAATTAAATTGTAGCAGATTATCGCAGTTTGTCAATAGATTATAGAAAAAACATTGATTTTTAGTTAAGGACATTCTTTTCTCTTGATTAAATGATAATACCTCTCTGTTTTAACCAATTATATGTTTTTCCTTCGATTATTACCGGCCGCTGACTTAATTCTTTTAAATTCCTTGCTCCGGCCATGGCCATGGCATATTTAATCTCCCTTTTAATTTGCGATATATGTTCCTTTAACGCCGCAGGCCCTTCTTTTAATAGTTTATATAAAAACGTTCCAGCGTAAGCCACCGCCTTGGCACCCAAAGCCAGAGACTTTGCCGCATCCAGGCCGGTCCTGAGTCCCCCAGACGAAATGACGTCGGCTTTACTCCCCACCCTTTTGATAACCTCTACTAGACATACGGGGGTAGGAATTCCCCAGTTTTCAAGTTCTTTTACTGCAAAATTTTTATTTCTCCTGTTTTCAATGGCTATAAAATTGGTGCCGCCAGCCCCGGCTACATCGATAATTCTCACGCCGATGTCCACCAGTTTTTGAGCCTCCTCTCCTGCTATCCCGAAGCCCACTTCTTTCACAATCACAGGCACGCTGATATGATTTATTATATTCTTTATGTTTTCCAGCGTGCCCTTAAAATTTTTCCGTCCCTCTCGCATGATGATTTCCTGGGGGCTGTTTAAATGAATCTGCAAGCCGTCGGCTTTTATCATTTCTACAGCCTTGACGGCATCTTCCACCGATGCGTCGGAACCGATGTTTGCGAAAATTATTCCTTCGGGATAAACTTCCCGCACAATTTTAAAGCTCCTTCGGCTTTCTGCATCGTCAACGGCTATCTTTTGCGAACCCACCGCCATGGCCAAATTATGCTTCTTTGCAATTTTGGCCAGTTCCCGATTAATGACTTCTGCTCCGCAAAAACCTCCGGTAATGGCGTTGATTATAATGGGGTTGTCGAGTTTTATTCCCTGTAAATCCGTGGATATGTCGATTTCATCCAAATCGACTTCTGTCAAACAATTGTGTACAATTGTGATATCGCTGAAATAGTTTCGCTTTAATCTTCTTTCCAGCAATAAACTGAATTTAATGTGATCCATTTTTCTTCTTTTTCTCAAAAGGTTCATGGCAGCTCTCCCCATTAAAAAATAGGGGGTATGCGCCCCCTATTTTTCTTGCTTTTTGTCAAAAACGTCTCCCACCATTTCTCCTATGGTGATGCCGTTTTCCTTTGGCACCTCGTAAACGTCGGGCTCCTCTTCCTTTTCGTTCAGGGCCTCTTTTATGCTAAGGCTCATCTTCCTGTCTTTGGAATTGATGTCCATTATTTTTACTCTTACAGTATCCCCCACCTTGAGCTTATCCGCCGGCGTGGGTATACGTTCTCTTGAGATTTGAGAGATATGCACCAGGCCTTCAATTCCAGGTTCCACTTCCACAAAAGCGCCAAAGTTTACGAGATTGACCACCTTGCCTTCAACAACAGAGCCCACTTTGTATCTTTCATCCACATTATCCCATGGGTCGGGCATAACCTGCTTTAATCCCAGAGAAATTCTCCCGCGTTCCCTGTCGACCTTTAAAACCTTCACCTCGACTTCCTGGTTTTCCTTTAAGACCTCTGAGGGGTGTTTTATTTTCTGCCACGACAAATCGGAGATGTGAATCAAGCCGTCGACACCGCCGATGTCGACAAAAGCTCCGAAATTGGTCAGCCTCCTGACTACACCTTTTATGACCTGACCTTCTTGTATAGTGGCCCAAGTTTTTTCCTTTTGTTTCTCTTTTTCTTCTTCGAGAACCAGTTTATGAGAGAGAACAACCCTGTTTCTGTTTTTTTCTATTTCTAAAATTTTCAATTTTAATTTTTTGCCAACATAAATGTTCAAATCGGGAACATACCTTATATCGGCATGGGATGCCGGGATAAAGCCTCTGATGCCATTTATATTGGCCAGAAGTCCGCCTTTAACGGCTTCGGTAACTATCACTTCGATGTCTTCTTTATTGTCGAAAGCCTTCTCTATGCTCTTCCATGCTTCCACGGCATCGGCTCTTTTTTTAGATAAGATGAGGTTTCCCTCTTTATCTTCCATTTTTAAAATATATACTTTTATTTTATCTCCCACTTTCACTATTTCGCCGGGAGATTCAAAGGGCATATTCGAGAGTTCATTTAAGGGAATAATGCCGTCGGATTTGTATCCCACATTTACCAGGACTTCGTTGGGAGTGATTTTAACCACAGTTCCTTCAACCACCGTATCCTCTTTAAAATCCGTAAAAGTGGCCTCATACGGCATTCCACCTTCTCCCGCATTTTCCTCCGCCCTGTTGTTGATATCTCTGCTGATCTCATCCATTTTTGATATAACCTCCTTTATAATCCAGTCAGGTGTAGAAGCGCCGGCAGTGATACCTACCGTGTCCGTGTCGTTAAACCAGCTCCTTTGTATTTCTTCGGCCGTTTCTATGTGGTAGACCCTTGCTCCTACATTCTGACAAACTTGTGCCAACTTTTTGGTGTTCGAGCTGTCGCGGCCACCGACCACCAGCATCACATCGGCTTTTCGAGCTACGGCTTCGGCGGCCCTCTGTCTTGTCTGGGTAGCATTACACCGGGTATCAAAAAAGGCTGCGATGTTCAATTTGGGCCTGAGTTTCTCCATAATTTTTTTTACATTTTCCTCTGTCTGTGTAGTCTGGACCACAACCGCCACTTTTTTATTTGTATAAAAATTGTCGGCGTCATTTTCATCTTCAATTACTTTTGCTTCACCAGTGCACCAGCCTTTTATGCCCTCGACTTCCGGGTGATGCGGGTCTCCGATAATGATTACCATATATCCCTTTTCACACATATCCATTGCAATCTTTTGAACTTTTTTAACAAAAGGGCAGGTGGCGTCGATAACATTTAAGCCCTTTGCGCTGGCCTGCTCGATGAGCGATGGACCTACTCCGTGAGTTCTTATTATCAAATTACCCTCATCAATTTCCTCCAATGCGGCAGGCGTTATACCCATGCTTTTCAATCGTTCCACTTCCTGCGGGTTGTGAATAATGGGGCCCAGAGTATAAGCTTTTTCGCCTTTATCTATTAACTCCTCCACGATTCTTATGGCATTTTTTACACCGAAGCAAAAACCCGCATGTTCGGCAATTATTATCTTCATGGATTCACTTCCTGTTATTTTTATTATTGACTTCAATTTTTATTTGATGCAGATGCAATTTTATTGAATTCTATAAGCAGCTCTTAATTTCCTGCCAGGAATAAAAAAAATTTTTATGATGCCATCAATTTAGATATCTCTACAAAAAGCCGTTCGCTTATTTCACAGAGTTTTTGCGAACTCAGCCTTTCATCATTTACCTTCACACCGGTTGGCTTCCCAATTTTCACGTAAATGTCGGAAAACCACCTGTAAGAGCCTTTAATGGCAATGGGAACAAGAGCGGCGTTTTTACTTCTTACCGCCATTAGCGCAATTCCCGGTTCGGGCTTCAAAAGTTCGCCCGTCTTACTCCTGGTCCCTTCGGGGAAAATACCAAGCACCTTACCGCTCGACAATATTTCAAGCCCTCTCTTGATGGCTTTTCTATCGGCATTATCACGCCTTACCGGAAAAGCGTTGATATTGCGTAAAACAAATCCAAAGACCGGGATTTTAAAAAGCTCCTGCTTCGCCATAAAATAAACCGGCCTTTTCAAAACACAACCAATTATAACGGGGTCCCACATGCTCCTGTGATTGGAAAATATGATGACCGGCCCCTCTTCGGGAAAATTATGAATTCCATCCACATGTATCCTGAATAGGAGATGGATAATGACACTGCAGATGGCTTTTGCAAGATTATACAGCACCTTTTTCACCTCTTTTTATATGACTTACAATCTCTTCAACCACCTCTTCCACAGACTTGTTAGTAGTATCTATAATAACGGCATCCCTGGCGACGGCGAGAGGTGCATAAGACCGTTCCATGTCCTGACGGTCTCTTTTCAATATATCCTCTTCCACCCGTTCCAGCTCGGTGGCCTCACCTTTTTTAACCAGTTCCTCGTAGCGCCGTCTGGCCCTCGCTTTTATATCGGCCGTTAAAAAAAATTTGTATTCGGCATCGGGTAGAACAGCAGTGCCTATATCCCGGCCGTCCATAATTACCCCCTTTTTCTCTGCCATTTTTCTCTGCCGCTCAAGCATGAAGTACCGGACCTGAGGGATTTTCGCCACTTCGGACACCTTTTCCGTAACCTTTATAGTCCTGATCTCATCGGTGACATCTTCTCCATCGATAAAAACTCTATTATCTATTATAACAATATCGCTGTTTTTAGCGATTTCAACTATTCCTTTTACGCTGGTTTGGCCATGCCGTATGGCTTTTAAAGCAACGGCCCTGTACATGGCGCCTGTATCTACATAAACCAGATTTAGTTTCTGAGCAACAATTTTTGCTACTGTGCTTTTTCCCGCTCCAGCCGGACCGTCAATGGCAACATTGTATCGCAACAACAGTCACCTCCTATCTGGCGAAAGCCGTTTATAACAGCTATACAATCAAATCCGGCCTTAATTTTGTAGCCTTCTCCAGATAAATGTGTTTAATGTCTTCCAGATTTTTTTCGCTGTTGAAAACCAGTAATACCCTGATGCATTTTTCTAAACTCCCCCTTACTTTCATTTGAGCCACATCAAGTAGAGGAACAGGAGCAAGCCCCATTTCCCTGGCCGCCTCTGCGGGGAAAGCCGCTTCCAGGTCATCGGTTACGCTGAACAAGATAAAACACAAATCCTCGCGCTTTATATCATTCACCTTTATCATTTCATTCAACAGTTTTTTTGTGGCCTTCTTTATGGCATCGGCAGTATTACTATCAACAGTAATAGCGCCCCGTACCGCTCGCAATTTCATGTTTCACCCCACCTTCATTCATTAACGGCCGCATGGATACCGGCCAGGTAACCCGTTGAGAAAGCCGCCTGGAGATTGTATCCACCGGTCAACCCGTCCACATCCAGCACTTCCCCGGCAAAAAAAAGGCCTTTCACCAGCCTGGATTCCATTGTTTTGGGATCTATTTCCCTTATGGATACCCCACCCCTAGTCACAATGGCCTCCCTTTCCATGCAGCCAATCACTGATAGCCGCAAACCTCTCAACGTTTCTATAATTTTACGTCTTTCTTCCCTGGTTATCTGGTTCACCGGTTTATCGGGCTCAATTCCCGAACATTTCACAAAGACCGGTATGAGCTTTTCGGGCAAAAGCTCGATCAGTGCATTTTTATAAATTCTTCTTTCGTAACGCTTGAAATCCCTCAGCAGCCTGGCATCAAGTTCCTTCTCGCTTAAAGCCGGTTTTAAATTGATGGAAAGGGTGATCTGGTTTCCCAGATGCTCCACCACATCCCGGCTCAAAGTAAGTATCACAGGGCCTGAAACCCCGAAATGAGTAAAGACCATCTCGCCGAATTTTGACGCAACCTGCTTGCCTTTTATAAAGACGGAGACCTCTATGTTCCTCAGGCTTAAACCCTGCAGTTCTTTAACCCAGTTTTCCCTTATAACTAAAGGAACCAGTGAAGGGATTAATCGTGTCACGGTATGGCCCGCCTGGCGGGCCAGCACATAGCCATCCCCCGTCGAACCGGTGGCTGGATAAGAAAGACCTCCTGTGGCCACTACAACCCTGTCACAAAAATATTGTTCATCCGAATTGTATAACTTAAGCCCTATCACCCGGCCATTTTCTATTACCAGTGTTCTTACCCGACTTTTGTATTTCACAGATACGCCGGCCTTTGCAAGAGCGGCCTCCATGGCCTTTACCACATCTATGGATCTGTCAGATTGGGGGAACACTCTTCCCCCTCTCTCCACCTTCGTGGGTACCCCCAGTTTCTCAAAAAAGGCTATCAGGTCATTGTTGGAAAACCTTGCCAACGCACTGTACAGGAATTTTCCATTCCCCGGTATATTTTCTATAAATTCCTGCATGTTTTTAATATTTGTCAAATTACACCGGCCTTTACCCGATATTAAAATTTTTCTGCCAAGATTTGGATTCCGCTCGAATAGAGTAACGCAGGCGCCGTGGACCGCCGCCTGATATGCCGCCATAAGGCCAGCGGCACCACCGCCCACAACCGCCACTATGTTTTTCATCAAATCATCCCATTATCGTTTTATCTTCCTCGAATACAGCAAAAGTTGACTCCTCAATTCTTCGTTCATTTTGAATAAAATTCTTTCCAGGTCCTTGCTGGTAACGACCATCTGTGAAGGTTCCAGAACTTCCAGTTTCCTGAATTCTTCCCTCATCACAAACCGCACCATATCTTCTATAGAGTCGGCGTTAATTGTCAGCAAAGCCGGAGCATAAGCAACTTTTTCCCCAAGGCTATCATCGAATACCACGTAAGGTTCCGCCGAAATATCGTAATCTTCAAAAGTTACTCCCTGAATAGGGATGTTTTTTAAAAGCGCTATTTGCTCTTCCCTTCTCTCCTGCGCCACCTGCTCTACGGATTTTCCGCCAAATAAAAACCTGCCCGGCTTGTACTCCCCTCTAAAATCGAATCTGACTATAAACCGTATTTTGCTCTGAACCAATTCATCCCCCAATTTCACCTTGACCATGCGTAGGCCCTCCATCATTTATTAAAAAAAACTCTTAAGTTCATTTATAGAATTAAATATTACGGCGCTTTTTCTTAATTCGATGTAGATTTTCGAAGCTTGACCGCCGGTGTAATCCCTTAACTCTATAGGCTTTTCCTCTATTATAAATATCTTTTTTTCTCCGACTGTATCTCTCAGGCATTTCAGGTTTTTTAGATTACCGGGCCCGAAGGGAATATTAGCCAGAATTACGGCCTCGGCCCGCTCTATATACAGCTTGTTTTCCATTATCTTTTCGTCGGAAATATGGGAAAAAGGCAGTTCCTCGACCACCGAAAATCCCAATTGTTTTGCGGCCTTCCAGTCGGTATCGCCTGTATTTAAAACACCCGTTGAAACCTCATAACCTCTCCGGCCCAAATAAAAAAGCAACCTCTCCCCTTCTCCTCCCCCACAAACGACATGAAGTTTTTGAAAGGGCTTTGGTACATCAATTCTGTCTGTATTTTTTAAAAACACAATTACGGGCCTGAGGGTTTCCCTGTTAAAACTTACCCGGGCATCTATATTAAATACTTCTTTAATGTTTTTTTCATTTATCACATCATTTACCGGTCCCATTTTGAATATTTTATGATCCCGTAAAAGAATTATCTTGTCACAAAATGCCGCCGCCAGATTAATGTCATGAAGCACGGCAATTATAGCCAGGTTCTTTGTTGCGCAAAGCTTTTTTATAAGTCCGAGTAGTTCCCATTGATAATTTATATCGAGGTGGGAAGTGGGTTCGTCCAAAAGCAGTAATTCGGGTTGCTGGGCAAGAGCCCGCGCAATTAAAACCCTTTGCTTTTCGCCGCCGCTCAACAGGTTAACCGGTTTATCCCTTAAATGCCACACGTCCATCAGTTTCATAGCCTCTTCCACAGCGTTATAATCCCGCTGGCTTTCTTTCTCAAGACTCCTCAAATAGGGGTTTCTTCCCATCATAACTACCTGCTCGACCGTAAAACCCATTTCCATAGAGGCTTCCTGTGGAACCGTGGCCACATGCTTCGCCAATTTCTTTGGCTTTAGTTTCAGGATATTCTGATCGCCTATGTACACATGCCCCTTAAAAGGTTTTAGCCAGTTGTTTATATTGTTTAATAAAGTGGTCTTACCGCACCCGTTGGGCCCCAATATGCCGATAAACTCCCCCGTGCTTAATTCAAAATTTATGTCCTTAAGCACATCTACATCATTAAACCTAAAACCAAGATCTTCAACTTTTAACAACACAGACATACGATCACCTTAGCCCAGGGCTATTAAAACTTCACGTAAAATCTTTGCGGCAAGTAAAGATGTCCTTTCAGATAAGTCGGCTGCCGGCGAAACCTCTACCAGATCAAACCCCACGACCTTTAATTCTCTTAAAAGTGATATAACTTTCAGTATCTCCCGAGAACTGCAACCACCCGGCTCTGGGGTCCCCGTTCCGGGAGCGAAAGCGGGGTCTACCACATCTATGTCCAGAGTAACATATACGGGTTTGCCCTTTAAGTCATCATATACGTTTTTAAAAGGCTCAACTACTTCAAGGGGATACATATTGGTGTGCTTTTTTGCAAAATCAAATTCATCTTTTATCCCCGATCTTATTCCGAATTGGTATAGACGCTTTTCTCCGACATGCTCGTAAACCCTGCGCATAACTGTGGCGTGCGATAAACTCTCCCCGAAAAAGGTATCCCTCAAATCCGCATGGGCATCGAAGTGTACAACCACCAAATCGGGGCATCTTCTTGCCACCTGTTTGATTACAGGATAGCTTATAAGATGCTCTCCCCCCAAAACCACCGGGATTTTACCGTCATCCAGTAGCCTTGCGGTAACCCGTTCTATTATATCAAGGCTTCTTTCTACATTGCCAAAGGGTATGTCTACATCTCCAGCATCAAAAAAATGCACGTCTTTCAAAGAACCCCCGGCATAGATACTGTAATCTTCCAGGCCGTAGGATACCTCACGTATTTTCCGGGGCCCCATCCGGGCACCGGGCCGGAAGCTTACGGTAAAATCCATCGGTACACCGAAGATCACGGCTCTGGCTTTGCCGTATTCCTTTGTTGCACCTAAAAATCCGCCATGATCCAGTAAATATTCCGGTTCTTTCACGGCTGTCCTCACCTAATTTGAAATCATATTTTTTAAAAATGGAGGAAGTACAAAACAACTTTTATGAATCTGGTTTGAATAATACCTGGTACCGATGTCAGGGATCCCGTCAACTTCTTTCACAAGGGGATCCACGGCCTTCGACCCCATGGTAAAGGTCCAGAAGGCTCCGGGATAAGTGGGAATTACTGCGGTATAAATACGGGTATATGGGAAAATCGATGAAATGTCTTTGTGTACCCGCTTTATAAAATCAGGGTAGAAAAAAGGTGATTCGGTTTGCGCCACCATAATGCCGTCCTCATTTAAAGCATCGTATACATTTTGATAAAACTCCCTGGAAAAAAGGCCGACGGCAGGGCCCAAAGGATCAGTGGAATCTATAATTATCACATCATAGCCCCCGTGCTTTTTTACGAATTCTATCCCGTCTTCGCAAAAAATTCTGGCCCTTGGGTCTGCAAATCCACAGCTCACAGAAGGGAAAAACTTCTTAGAGGCCTCTATGACTTGTTCGTCAATCTCCACCAGATGTGCTTCTTTTACAGGGTGCTTCAAAACTTCCCTGATGGTCCCACCGTCTCCTCCCCCTATTACCAGGACCCTTTTAGGGGCTCCGTGGGTGAAAAGAGGTACATGCGCCATCATCTCGTGATATATGAACTCATCTTTTGTTGTAAGCTGCACTACGTCATCCAGGGTGAGAACCCTCCCCAGTTCCTCGGTTTCCAAAACCGCAAGATTTTGATAGGGAGTCTTTTGAGATGATAATACTTCTTTTACACGGAAGGAAAATCTGACATTTTTTGACTGATATTCCGAAAACCACAGTTCCATATAGTTCACCTCATATACCCTTTGATTTCCTTGTACTTCGGGAAAATTATATCAAATATACATAAAATATTCAAATATATCCGAGGCATGCGCTTTTTCGATGTCAAACGGGTTGTTCATTTACTGCAGCGGAGAGTGTCAAAGAACTTCCGAATATCAAGCGCCATGGCGGTAGCACCAGTCGGACAGAGCCCGGCTTCACCGGAGCTTCTGCATCTTTCATCGATGCATTCCTTTGGTATCGCTTTAAAACCAAACTTTTCAAAGAATTTCCGGGCTGTTTGAGTAAAAAGGTATATTTGCTTTATATTTCTTCGATCGGCAAAATTAATCATCGCCCTTACCAGCCCGTCCCCCATGCCCTGACGGCGGAATTCAGGAAGGATGGCGACAGACCTTAAAATAGCCACATCACCATAAATTTCCAACCCCGCCGTCCCTATAACACACCCGTCTCTTTCCACAACCATGAAATTCGAAAAATGTTCGTCTACACCGGCAGTGGACAAATCGGCCTCTTTCAATATTTCTTTTACGTTTTCTTTTTCTTCGTGCAAAGCCCTGCGGATAATAATCAATCCAACTTAGGCCTCCTCCTCATAGATTTTTTAGATATTCTATTTCACTTTTGGTCATAAACCTCCAGCGTCCGGGCTTTAAGCCATTGAGCGAAAGTTCGCCTACGTGCGTTCTTTTGAGGTTTATTACGGGGTGCCCTATGGCATCACACATGCGCCTGACCTGCCGTTTCCGGCCCTCGTGGATCTTTATCTCCAATACTGTTTGGTTTTCTCCAACCCTCAATATTCTTACCCTTGCCGGAGCCGTTTTCCCATCTTCCAGCACAACGCCCCTTTCCAGAGCTTTCAACTGGGTTTCATTGACGATCCCTTCCACCTGCGCCACGTAAGTTTTTTCCACCTCATGCTTGGGGTGGGTGAGCCTGTAGGCCAGATTTCCGTCATTCGTCAAAATCAAAAGACCTTCCGTATCCTTGTCCAAACGCCCGACCGGATATACCCGTTGTTTTATTCCCTTCAACATGCTTAAAACAGTGGGCCTCCCGAAGGGGTCTTTTACGGTGGTTATCACGCCTTTGGGTTTATTCATCAATATATAGATATAATGAGGATTTGCCCGGACAATTTCTCCATCCACCTTTATTTCATCCACCTCAGGGTCTACTTTGGTGCCCAGTTTTCTTATTATCCTGCCATTGACCTGGACCTTTCCCTGGAGGATTAAATTTTCAGCAGCCCTTCGGGAAGCAACACCGGCATCCGCCAGAAACTTTTGAAGTCTTATCTCCAATTTCAAAACTCTCCTTTTTAAAGTCCTATATTATACATTTCATGCCATTTTCCTTCTTCAATACAAGATTTTCGTTAAAAATTCCTCTCAAACCCAAATTAAATACCTTCTTTTCTATGGTCTCCGGCCTGGTTTCGTATAATCCCAGCTGTTTCATTCTCTCGAAATAAACGGAACCGGCAAAAGTGAATCTTTTATATAATCCTTCTTCGGTTTTTATCTGTTCATTTACAAAGGTTATTATGTCGCCGATGGCAAGCTGCCCTGGCAGTTTTAGAAGGTCCATCCCCATGCATTTGCGGACGCTGTTGTGCCCGGCCAGTAGCCCCGTGCATATGGCTTCAGTATGACCTACAAAAGGTCCGGCCTTTTCCCCTGCGCAGAAAAGGTTGTCGACGCCTTTTACCTGCATAAAATCGTCTCGCGGCGCCATAGACATATATCGAATAGAATTTCCCCTGCCGGCAGCGTAAGGATCTTCATACCTTGCATTTTCAAAACCCTCGATTTTTCTTAATTCCTCCAATGGGAAAAAGGGTGTCATAAGCTTGGCATAACCTGTATCCAGAAGCACGATGTTTTCTGCGTATTCTTCAAAGGCGTATTGCTGGCATACTTTCATCGATAGCTTTTCCCTGCGGATAAATTCGGCGGGGATTTTTACAACTGCAACTCCTTTTTCTTCTAATTCTCTCCGTATATTCTCCCCCAAAGTCTCCTTGTTCAGTTTGCAGGAACCGCTCATGGCTCCGTAAATATCATGGGACCTTTTCCCGACCAGGTCTTCAACTCCGGCTTTTTTGCTTATGCTCACCCTGGGGCCGAAAGCCGGACAGCGCTGAATGCACATTGAACATCCGTTGCCGTATTTCAGGCAGTTTCCCATCGGACCAGAGGAGCCGGTGGTTTCAATAAATACGTCGCCTTCGACAACCCCATCGTCCGCCAGGACCACACCTTTTATGATACTGCCATCTATATCTACATCCACCACTCTGGATTTAAAGTTTATCCTTATACCCATATCCAGTAGAAAACCGCGAACCCGCGGTTCTATTTTTTTTACATCGTATAAAGTCGCATGCCTGTGACCGGGAAAATCAACGTTCCTGTGTCTTGCGGTGGCATCAGCTATCTGGAAAAGTTCCCCCGCCCCCAAGGCAATGGCTTCTTCCGCGGCGGTAAAACGGCCGTTGTTCCTGATTATGCCTCCGACGAGTCCGCAACCCAGGAGCATGTCGGTCTTTTCCAGAATTGTAACATCGGCCCCGGCCTTTCTTGCCGCCAGTGCCGCTCCGCATCCGGCCCATCCTCCGCCTATCACTATCACTCTAGGCATTTTTGAACCCCCTTAAAATGTTTTTGCTATCTAATTGCATTTTGCACATGTGTACCAGCTGGCCGTCTATAAGACCTTCACAGCTGCCGCATATTCCTTCACCACAGCACAACTGATGGTTGTTTGATATCGCCAGTGGTATTTGACGGTTACTTTTATTTATGATGTTCTGTATTAACATGTGCTGGGTGTCCGACCCGGCGCTGTAAACGTAATCTACCGAGCCTCCAACAATTATCTCCTTTATCCTGTTTCTGGCGAATGTATTTGACAAATCAATGGTACTTAAGTTGACACCAAATTCTTTAAGGATTTCTTCTGCCAGATTTACCTTTATTCCTCCGGGATCGAGAAACGCGGTTATTCTATTGTTTCCCCTCACCAGGTTTTTGGCCACAGGCACCAGTGAAGCCTGGCCTATGCCTTTACCCACCAGTAACCAGCGTTTGCCGATACTCGATTTTACATACTTTAGTCCAAACAAACCATTCCAGTAAGGGCCCCGCAGGATCACCTCTTTTTCGGCCCTGGCCAGAGCTCTGGTTTTTGGGCCTATTATATGCAATGCAAAAGTCAGCGTTCCATTTTCCTCATCCACGTCCATGACGCAGAGGGGAACATCGTAAAACTCCGGCGAGTCAGCCGCTCTTAAAAAAGCAAAGGCACCCGGCTGGTTAAAATCCTTTAGAAGGCTGCCGTGATGCACAAATACTTTAAGGATGGCCAGTCCGTCGGATAATACCTTTTTCCCGGTCAACCTGGCAAAAATCTTCTTTCTCTCCTTTTCCACTCTTTTTCCGGCCCAAATGTATTCGTGGTAAACGCATATCCCCTGCCACCTGCAGTCGCAGAGTTCTTTGCCCTGCAGCATAGAGCAGACAAGACAGCTGTCCATCTCGGCCAGATGGCACGGGCAATAAGGCGATGCGGCGTCTACGCAATAGTAATTTAAAGCCATATTATACACCTCTTTTGTAAAAAGAATAAAGTACATTAATAGTGTATTCCGCAGGGGTAAAATAAGTGAATAAAAAACAACTGATTCCATCGGGAATCAGTTGCCGCCTTCTTTCTTCAATTCATTTATGATTTTTTGAGCAAATGGCCCGGCATCACCAAGAGCAAAAGCGTTCATAGTGCCGCATGCCACATTTCTGATGGCGAAACTTATGTATTCATCGGGGATGTCCAATTCTTTCAACCTTTTTTGGATATTTAAAGCCGCTCTTATTCCTTCTTCGCTGGCTATGTTATTGATCTGCCTCACCAGTTTTTCCGGGCCAAAAGTTACAACTCCTATTCTTCCAAAGATCTCCGCAACCTTATTTTTAATTTTCTCATCTTTCCCGTCTATTACGACAAGCGGGAGTTCCCCCGAATCTATTTGCAACGCGTGGCCTATAATTTTCGCCGAAACCGGCTCGCAAAGGCCTCTGATTGACGTCAAAGAATCCGTCTCCTTGTCAGTGGAAATATTTATCAAAATCTGCCCCGACTTCAGAAAAGACCGGGCTTTTTCCAGAGCTGGGGATATGGCTGAAGCCGGAAGGGCAATTATTATAAAATCCGCCTCGGATATAAAAGAATACTCCGTCGTCGCTATTCCACCGAGCTCTTTTGCCAGCATGCCGCAGCGGCGCATATTGCTGTCTATTAATATTAAATTATAGTGCGGTGAAATTTTCCGGGCGATCAGGCTTCCCATTCGACCCGCTCCCACTATAGCCACCGTTTCCATAACCTCTACCTCCCGCCGACCATAAAATTATTTTTGTTGTATGCTCAATGACTTTACAAGTTCCAATGGACCGTCCGCCACGACGTCAACCACCGGAATGGGAACGGCCGCCTTCATCTTTGATTTCAATTCATTTTTGTCCACATATCCCGGTTCATAGTTGTTGCCGTCATATCTGTAAAGTGGATAAAAAGGATTTACGGTGACGGCCAAGATGGGCAATTTTTTTTGGACTTTAACGCAACCTCCCATATCCAGTATTTTCCGCACCTCATCAATTATGCCTCCCGGGTTTCCGCCCACGATCAACTTTATCGGGTCCTTTATAATTAACGTCTTTTTTGCCCATAATTCTCCCAATGCACCGTTCAATTCTTTAAGCATCGTCTCTGGAAGAACGGCGGGTATATAAACCATTGGCGCATCTTCAAGTTTATCCCTTATCTCATCAACGGTGGACCTGTCAATCAGGGCCGCATACCCCAGGGTATGCTTCTGTTTTTCATCATAAATTATCGATATCTTGTTGACATTCGCAACCATACTTTTTTCGGCATCGGTGGCTTCGGGAAGGTTGAACAATTCATAAAGGGCCTTCGTTTCTTTTACCAGTTCATCTATATCATTATTTCTGGCAGCACCGGTGGCCAGGATGATGCCGTCGGTCTCCACCATTGGGGCCATCCTGTTGAGTGCGCCGTCAACCATAACGAATTCACAACCAGTTTTTTGTATCAGTATTTTCAATATAAGACTCAATTCACTGCTTTTATTCGGGCCGGCAATTACGGCCGTTCCCTCTTCCTTTACCACGGAGATTATTATCCTGCCTAGAGGTGTCATAATACCGGTGGCTTCTATAATTTGCAATTCCGCCGTTCCGGCTTGAAGGCATTTCTGGGCCGT
This sequence comes from Thermorhabdus hydrogeniformans, assembly GCF_049310025.1. NCBI lineage: Bacteria > Bacillati > Bacillota > Clostridia > Thermosediminibacterales > Tepidanaerobacteraceae > Thermorhabdus > Thermorhabdus hydrogeniformans. The sequence goes on from NZ_JBJYKD010000002.1 coordinate 32,996, forward strand.
AGCTATAACGGTCCCTTTTTTCAATAGAAGACGGGGTTTGGGCAACCCCGTTATGTTATCCACCTCTTCGCCGTCATAACCGATGCTGGTCAGACCTACCGATATATTTTTTTTGTCCAGCTCGCCCAGAATGGCGGAAGTTGTGGTGGTTTTACCGGTGTTTTTTGCGGTCCCCGCCGCCCCTATTATCATGTTCATTTTTCGTCCCCCGCAAATTACAGCTTAATTACAGTGCCCCTGCCGGCCCTGCCCGGGTATGCTCCTTCCTCCCTGCTCCCCAACAGGCCTTTATACAGCGCCTCCACAAAATTGCCGTTTTTGGCCACATTTTCAAGAACTTGCTCTATACCTTCTTCCATCTCTTTTGCCCATTTTTCCGCAGCCGGGGTTGGCGTGATAGCTGAATTTCCAAAAAATCTAAAAGCCGACTGGGTTGCTCTCAAGGTGTCGATCCGGGCCGGTACGGAAATCGGGCCCCCGGAAAAGGCCTCATCAGCCGATGCGATGGAAATACCGTCCACGCCCAGCGAAGAGGCTAAAGACGCATGCAAAGCGGTCATCAGCGACGACTGCACGCGATCCTCTGTCTGTGTCAGAAAACCTATAGGGGCTCCACACCATATGGGAGCGTTTACAATGTTCCTTAGACAAATGATTTTTGCGGCGTTGAAGTCTACGTAATTGTCCCTCATCTGGCCGCTTATCATAACCTCGGGAGAATAGCAGAAAAGGGGTTGGAGAATGGGTTTGCCTCCCAATCTTAATCCGAGTTTTGATACGATGAGCATGCCGGCAAAGGCTTTGTGCGCTGGCACACCGCAAAGCTCCTCATTTGTCACCACGTCAAAAGGCATATTAAATTCCGCTGCGTACTTTATGGCCGCCACCGCATCTACAGTCAATCTTTCCGGGTCGGTACCGCCTCCCAAAGAACCGTAAGCAATATTAATTTTTGTAAGATCCGCACCGATTTTGCCTGCCAGCAAGACCGTTTCGGGTGTGTTGAGCCCCCTGTGGGCCCTGACCTGCCATAAAGTAAAGGGACTCAACGAGTCTTTTATTCTCTTCAGGTTTTCGTATGTTATAACAGACCCGTCTTCTTCGTGTGTTATATATCCTTCAAAAAAACCTTCGGTCCTGGCGCCCCAAGAGGGGTCAAAATGCACAACACCGTCGGCCCCCCATGCCTCGCAGGATTTTATATGGGCTATATCCATAAAGGGGCACCCGGTCCCGTACTGGATGAATACCACGGGGTTTTTATCGATATGCTGCAAAATTAAGGGATTTATCCTTGAGTTTACTTCTTCCACATACTCACCCAGGGCCTTTACTTCAATATCCGTCAAAGGCCTGGTCTTTTCCCTGAATTTGCCAGATTCATAAAAAGCTTTCACCATTTCGTCGCATAGCTTGCCGTATTCTGCTTTTAGCTTAATTTTTTCAGACTCGCTGGTACTCTCAAGGATCTTTCGGCGGATTTCGGCTCTCAGCACCGCACTGCTGGTTTTATCCTTCACGTAATCGAGTATTCCGTCGACTATATCATCCAGCAGTTTTTCGATTTTTTTGTTCTTGAAAGAATAGTCGTATCCCCGGGTTAAATCTTTCTTCTTTTTTTTGCCTCCAACTTCTTCGGGTGCATACTCTCTGCCCTCGACAAAAGCCACCGCTTCCTCGACGGTAGTGCCCGGGCCGAAACCTGCGTCAAAGCCCAGTTCGGCGGCAAGCTCAGGTTTAATGGCCATACCTCCAATTCCTATCTTGACCTTTTCCCTGATGCCGGCGGCTTCTGCCAGATCAATGAATTTTCCGAGTATCTCCGCGACACCGTAGCCCAGCGTCCTGCTCACCAGAACCACATCCACATCGTTGTCAATAACGGCCTTTATTATCTCCTCTTGAGAGTAATCCGGCGGCAGTAGCAGGGTATCGTGACCGGCCTGTTCCAGCCCTCTCTTTATCATCTTCAACCCTATGTCATGCACCGGGTCAAGGGGTGCCAGAAGCACTTTCTTTTTTGCCGATGACATATATAACCCTCCAATTCATTCATTCTTTGTCAAAGAGCCAGCCGTACCTGTCGCCTGGCTTATAGATATAGCCCCTAATCCTAACTCTCGCGCCGGGACCCTGATGTTGTAAAAACACAATACTCACATCCTTAAAGCCCAGTTCGCTCATCAGTTCCATAGAAAGCTTTTTGGCTTCTTCTTCATCCCTGCATACCAGGAAAGTTTCTAGATCAACGGCATCCATTACCCTTTCCAGGACTTTTGACATTTTTTTACCTCCTATGCTCATCATAGATGAGTGGTGATGGGTAAAAATAAATAAATATTAATAAAAACAATATTAATAAAAACCTCTAATTGACTTTATTTTAATTTTAACAAATAAATTACCATAAATCAATTTGGAAGCGTTTAAATTTTTTCTTTCTCCATTTCGTCTTTATACGCGCTCTCCCAGTACTTCTGCACATCGCTCATGAGATTTTCTATGTGCAACGTCATGGCTTTTTCAGCCAGTTCTGAATTTCTTGAAACGATAGCCTCGTAAATGTTTTTATGGTCTAAAAGCACAGTGCTCCGCACTTCTTTCCTTATAAACTCAAGGATGGGTGAAAGCTGTCCGTGCTGCCTTATGAGATCCAGAGCTGCATCCAGAACCCTGTTTTTTGCCGCCTGGGCGATAAGCTTGTGAAACTTTACATCATCTTCGGCGATAGAAACTCCTTCCTGTACATGTTTTTGCTGACTTTTGATAATTTCATGCAATTCTTGAATTTCCTTTTTTGTGATAAATTGGGCCGCCAGTTTTGCCAGCTGGCCTTCTATGGCCTTTCTGGCTGTCAGAATATCCAGCAGCTCCTGTCGCCCTGTAACTTTAATTACATTTACCAGCTCATTTCCGTAATGGTTTATCTTGAATTCATGGTCCAGTTCCTTTAGTTTCTGTTTGCCATTACTCGTTAAAGTTCTGCCTTTAAAACCAACTTTTTCGGTGTATCCCTCGGTGTCCAGTTCCCTTAATATTCTTCCCGCGGTAGCCTCGCTGATTTCTATACCCTGAAGTTTCAAATTGTCCCGTATATACCCCGAACCGACCGGGAGCTGAGAATTGGAAATAATTTTTAAAATCAAATATATAAGTCGCTGCCGCTCCGGTAACATTTTTTACCCCCACAATTATATTAAAAAAGATTTTTGTTTTAATTATACCTTAATTTTACTTTAAAAAAAACATTTTTTAAAAAATAAATAGGGATATCAGAGATTCTTTTACAGATTGAATTATTGAAACAGTATTGCATCGAGAGCGGCCGGAAAATCGACGGCATTTATAAAGACGTTGCTTCCGCCCTGAATTTTGACAGTCGGAAGCACTAATGAATTGCATAAGCAAATTCCGATTTACCGAATTGAAAAGGTCATTGAAATTTTATGCCGGAATGACGGAAGAAGAAAATCTCCTTCGAGCTTCTCCCTTTCTTTTACACCGGAGAATTTGAAAAATCCAGGTACTCTCCCCATCCAGTTGCAGATACGTGACCCTTTCTACAGCAAAAAGATTGCCACTATGGTGGTAACTATTAAACCCACAATGACCGGAATAAAATTTTTTCTAGCAAGGTCATTGGGGTCCACCCCGGTAATAGCGGCGACGGGTATTATTCCCCACGGGATTATCGTCCCTCCTCCCACCCATATGGCGGATATTTGGCCGAGCGCCCCAAGAGTGGCTTTATCTGCATGGATTGCGGTGCTGAATGTTTGGGCGAGAGAACCCACCAGGGGCAGCCCGGAAAAGCCCGAACCGTCCAATCCCGTTATTCCTCCTATTATCATCTGTATAAAGGCGACCGGCACCTTGCTCAACGGTACCGATTGGGATAAAGCTATCCCAAGATCCGAAAGCAACCCGGTGGCCTGCGGCCCGAGAATGGCTTTCGCGGTGGATTCGGAGCCCAGGAAAAAAAATCCCCCGATGACGATTACAGGCGCAAAAACTTTCATTCCAAATAAAAAGCCTTCTCTAACATAATCGGTGATTTTTTCCAGGGCCTCGGCCCCAAAACCCGAAACGGCAATGACCGCTGTGATGATAAGAGCGGTCCCCCCAATCAAAGCAGTGGCATCCCCACCCCTCAATTTAAATCTAATCAGTAAAAAGATGTCTACGAGAAACAATATGATAAATAAGGCGGCTCCCAAATAGGACGCGAAAGAGTAACGCTTTTCTTTTTGTTTTTCATCCGCTTTTTCATAGACCAGACGATGAGCCTCGTCTTTGTCTTTTCGTTTTAAATCCCGCTTTACAAAAATATAAGACAGGATGGTGGTTACTATACCCATGGTAAGCCATAATGGAAAACTGGCGCTCATAACCGGTGTCGCATTGGCAAAACCCGCAGCTTTGGCTGTTATGGCCGGCGCACCCTGGATCACATAATCTCCGGACAGACCCAGACCGTGGCCAAAAATGTTCATGGCCACTGCCGCGCCCATTACCGAAAGGCCTCCTCTGACGGCGATGGGAAGCATTATGGCTCCTATCAAAGCCACCGCCGGTGAAGGCCATATAAACAAAGTTACTATCAACATGACGAAGCCCAGCACCCAAAAGGCTACATCTGCATTGACCATTATTCTTGCCGCCGGACTCATTATGAGGTAGTCGCTTCCTACATCCCCCATGGCTTTTGACATGGCCACCACCAGGCCAATGACGGTTATTAGTCCCAAAAATTCCGTTCCCGCCGCAATTAACGCATTAAACAGGATTTGAACCGCCCTCCACAGGTTGCCGGTGGATACGAAGCCCACCAGCAATATTCCGACAATACAAGGTAAAACCGTATCTCTTCGCAGAGCCATGGTTGTGATTATGAGTATTACCATTCCAAAATATACCCAGTGTATAGTCGAAAGTTGAACCATTATATTTTTCCCTCCAAAATAAAAATAAAAGGGGTCATCAGACGACCCCTTTTTTATATTGCTCTATAATGAACGATTTTATACGACTTTCTGGTTGAAAAAGTTGCTCATTCCGGCTTTTTCAACCCTTTGCCGTATTTCGCCAACATCGGTGGTGTACAAGCCCAACTGCTTCATCCTTTCAAAGTAAACCGAACCGGAGAAAGTATATTTTTTTGAAATGCCTTCTTCCGTCTTCATTTGTTCTCCCACGTAGGCAATGGCGTCACCCACAGCCAGTTCCGTAGGAATTTGCACCAGTTTTTTACCCGCGGCATAGCGAACGGCATTGGCTCCGGCCAGAGTCCCGGTGCAGATGGCCTCGGTGTGGCCCACCAGAGGCCCAGCCTTTTCCCCTCCGCAGAAAAGGTTTTCAACACCCTGGGTCTTCAAATAATTATCCCTGGGCGAAATGGCCAAATATCTCATGGAATTGCCGATATTTCCGGCGTAGGGATCTTCATACCTGGCGTTTTCAAAACCGGGTATGCGCCTCAGATTGTTGAGAGGGAAAAACGGCGTCATCAATTTTGCATGCCCCGTATCAAGAAGAACAACATTTTCAATAAACTCCTTCAACGCGTACTGCTGGCACGCTTTCTTGTTGAGTATATCCGCTCCCTCCCTAACTTCTTCGGGGACCGGTATTACCGCAACGCCGGTAGAGTTGAGCTTATCGACGATGTCCTTTGAAAGGGAATCCTTATGGAGCTTGCAGGAACCGCTCATGGCACCGTAAGTTCCGTCGGCCTTTTTGGCCATCATCTCCTTCACACCCATTTTGGCGGCAATACTTACTCTCGGCCCGTAGCTGGGGCACCTGTAAATGCACATTGCGCATCCATTGCCGTATTTTGTGCAATTGCCCTGGGGACCCGCCGTACCGGTACACTCCACAAATACGTCCCCCTCAAATCTTTCATCGGCATCAGTTATCACCGCTTTTATCCTGTTTCCGTCGGCTTCCACATCTTTAACCCTGCTTTCGGTATGCACGTCGACGCCGGCATCTAAGAGGACTTTTTTTACTGCAGGTTCTACTTTTGCCACATCGTAAAGAGTTGCGTGTTTATGGCCAGGAAATTCTATATTTTTGTGCCGGGCCACGCTATCCGTAACCTGGAACAATTCCCCGCCGCCCATTGCAATCATTTCTTCCGCTGCGGTAAACCTGCCGTTGTTCCGCATAATTCCCCCAACCAGGCCTGTCCCGAGCAGCATGTCGGTTCTCTCCAGCAAAACCACATCGGCACCGGCTTTTTTTGCAGCAAGGGCTGCTGCGGAACCGGCCCATCCTCCACCAATCACCACTACTTTTGGCATCGCTTTCCCTCCATTTTTTTTGCAAAATGCCAAAGGAGTAATACTCCTCTGGCATTTTTATTTTTTAATCAAGAAATCCGCTGTACTTGGCCACAATTTCCATCAATTTGACCAGTGCTTTAACCGCATATCTTGTGGTTTTCTCGATGATCTGTCCGTTTTCATCGGTGGTGCCCAGCCCCGGTGAAACCAGAATATTGGCGTCATAGGCAACGGTGGGGATTACGCCCATTTGTGAGGTTCCTGTTTGCAGAATCTGGCTTCCTGCATACATATCCTCGATGGAGAAGATCGGGAATCCCAATTCGCCGTTGTTCCACGTATTTTCATAGTTGATTTCAACGGCTCTCGAGTTATAAGATTTGGTGATTATCAAGCCTTTCTTAATCTTGGGGTGAATCTGGTCAAATTCCTCTTTTACAATGTTGTAAAGATCATCCACCGGTTTTGTGAGTTCCTCGGGGTTGTCTCTCAATTCTTTTAATGCAGCCAGCACGCCCAGTAGCGCCTCTTTCCCGGGATCCTGGGTAACGTATGCCGCCTTCCCGTAGGAAGCGGTGGTACCATACCTGTCGCCGTGCATACCCAGTGCCCGCCTGATGGGAACCATATATTCCTCTTTGCCGATTATCAAGCCGGCGGTGGTGGATTCACTGGCTTTATCCATGCTGTAGATGACAACATCGGCGCCGCTCTTCCTTATGTCATGTCCAATAAATGGCACACCCCAGGCATTGTCCACGACATACGGTACATCAAATTCATGGGCTATTTCGGCCAATCTCTTCTGCAGGACGGGCGTTCCGTCGGTATCCTTGACTCCATATCCGTATCCCGGCGTATCATATCCCAGCGAAGTAATGCCCGTCAACATGGATGCGTGCCTCTCGGCTACGGTTTTTATCTTTTTGGCTGACGCTTCTGGGTCAACCTTGGTCAACTGAATAGTCGGATGGTATTTGATTCCATGAACCGAATAATCGGCCCCCACCAGCGGCACTATATATACGCTCAGGTTGTTCTGGCGCTTGCCGTAAAATCCCAATTCTCCGGCGGTGGCTCCCCTGTCGGCAAAGATATCCTTGAATCTACCGGGGAAAGGCCTGCCGTAGGCGCCATGATGATGAAGATGTTTCTCATAAGGAATAATGTACCTTGCCTGGTAGTTGTCACCTCTTCCCTGCATGGGAGGGGTAAATAAGCAGTCAAAGGCGACCCACAATCCCGCTTCACATGTATTTACCGGCGCCACATCGTATTCATCGCCGTATACATCTTTTACCACCGCTCGAATTTCATCGACCAGTTTCGCCAGAGGGATGACCTCTGTGCTGCCCTTGTCTAAAGCTTCCCTGACTTTTTTTGTCAGTGGAGAGGGACATCCCGAAATAGCTCCCGTAAGGCCGAACTTGCCCCGAAGCTCGGGCGGAATACCGATCTCGTCGGCGGCTTTCCGCGCTTCGGCGTATATGTTTCCTATGTTGGCCTGCAAATGTCTGTACATCTCAAATTTCTTTGTGAATCTTGCCATTTTAACTTTCCTCCTGAAAAAATTATTTTAGCTTTACTATAAGCTCTACTTCGCACGCGGCGTCCATGGGCAACTCACTTACGCCCACGGCCGAACGGGCATGCACCCCTGCTTCGCCAAAAATCTGGCCCAAAAGTTCTGAAGCTCCGTTTATTACTTTGGGCTGCTGATTAAATCCTTCGGCGCTGTTCACATAACCGACCACCTTTACAATTTTTTCTACATTGTCAAGGTTTCCGGCCAGAGATTTGACTATGCCGAGGCAGTTAAGAGCACAGATTTTGGCTGCTTCATAAGCATCTTCCACAGAAACGTCTTTACCGACTTTTCCTTTGTATTTCAATTCTCCGTTTACAAAAGGAATCTGTCCGGCGGTGTATATATACTTATCCACCTTTACTCCGGGAACATAAGCCGCGACAGGTTTCGGTGGTTCAGGTACAACTATGCCCAGTTCCTGAAGCTTTTTCTCAAAAGACATGTTTAGCACCTCCCTTCAAAATTATTCCAAATTTATGTGCAAAAAGTGTTTTATTCTGCACTGAAAAAACGCGCAACTTACTTTTTATTTTTCTGTAAAGTTGCTTTTGCGGCACGCGTACGTCGAATTAGCCAATTATAACTTCTTCATCAAGCTCCAATCCTCTTTCACTGCCGGAAATGCGATTATCGCCTTTTACGACAATGTTGTAGTGGTTGGGCATATGGGTTTCATCAAACCCCGCAACTTTTCCGATCACTTTTCCGCCCACTTTTACCTCGTCTCCGACAACTGTGACCGTACTCTCTTTTACTTCAAAAAAACCTATGTACGCGATTCTGTTGACAAGATCACCGGGACCTTTGTCCTCGTCGGTCAATATCATTTCATGAACTTCGCCCGCCAGCAGACAGCGCGAAGGCTGGGCTATCAATTTCAGACCACGGTCTTCGTATTTTCCATCCAGCACTGCTACCAGATTGCCCTTTAATGCTTTTTTCTTTGTATAGGGGTTTGACTTGAACATCCCTTTCTTATACGGGTCGGTCATCGACATGCCTCCTCATCATTGATGAGCTATACCTTGTTATAAGTATTCTACATCTTAATTGAAAATCCTTCTTGCCTGTAAAATTTTTTTTAGTTTTTCCTCTCCTTTTTCCTGTTATACCTACAAAACCTTATTTGACTTTGGAAAGCCATTTGTTGTAAAAAGTCTCATCAAGGCCCGGATAATTCTTGCTTTTAAGAAACCGAACGAATTCGTCGACACTTACATTTTTATATTTATAAGTCTCAAAATAGCTTTTTAAAAAGTCCATCAAGTCGCGTTCCCCTATTTTCGCTTTTAGCTCTTCATAAAACATTGCCCCTTTGACGTAAATTATGCTGTAGTATTCAGTATTATTTGAGAAAGAAAAGAGGGGATCTAAAATGGATTTCTTGCTTTTTTTTATTGTGTTTAAGAAAGGTTTTATCTGATTGTTGTAATACGCCTCCCGTCCGGCCTCGCCGTACCTTTTTTCAAAATAAATCTGGGAGGAAAATTGGGCCAGGCCTTCATCCAGCCACGGCTCGTTTACCTCATCGTTCCCCACAACGCCGTACCACCACTGGTGGGCCACTTCGTGAGCCACAGTCCTTTCAAAAGATGTGTTGGACAGAAGGGGTTCCCGGTATTTTCTGTCATCTATCATGATAAAAGTAGGGTATTCCATTCCCCCGAAGTAGAAATTGGCCTCCGCCAGCCTCAGTTCCGCATAAGGGTATTTTCCGAAGTATTCATTGAATATTGCCACGGCGTGCTTCGCTATGTCCAGAGCCTGCATGCCTCCCTTTTTATCACGGGGATAAAAATAAGAAATAATTCTTGTGCCGTCTACCATATCATCGACCGTTTCATAATTGTTGCTTACACTCAAGGCAAAATCCCGCACTTTTTCGGCGGAAAACACATATGTAACCGTTGAATCTTCGGCGTATTCCCCTCTTAAGATACCGGAAGCCGCAACGGTAAAACCTTTAGGCACGGTGAACTCCACCGTATAATCTGAAATTTCGCTGTAAAAAGGATCTCCGATTCCATGGTATTTATCGAGATGCCAGTGCTCGTCTTTATAAACGGCCAGAATCGGATACCAGTTTCCCAGTGAAACGGTTATATTATCTCCCGTTTTCTGATAACCAAACCTGTATTTGGCTTCCGGCACCACAAGATTAAATTTAATATATATGTTTTTGGTTTCTCCGGGGTTCAAGGGGCGCTCCAGGGGAATTTTTACAATGCGGGAATCTTCGAGAGATTCCCAGTCTGAAGGCCTTCCGTCCTGTTTCACCTCGGATATCTGAGCACGGCCGGGATGAAAGCCGTTGGGATATATTTTATCTAAATGTTCTTTAAAAAAGGGTAATTTTTCCCGGGATGAAAAGTAGTTGGGATAGAGGTGAAAATACAGCTCTTTTAAAACCGCCCCTGTTTTATTTATATAAGTTAATTCCATTTCGGCTTCAATCCTATTTTGTCCGTTATATGCGGCCTTTATTAAGTAAACGTTTTCGGAAATATCTTTAGTTTCGGGGAAGAGCCTCTGATCGCTGTTATATTTTACCATCCTGTCGCCGGAATTTAAAATGTTTTTGAAAGTGGCGGAAGTATAACTGAAAATTAAAAAGACAGTTGCAAACAGCACCAGCAGTAATAAGCCGAATCTAATTAATCTTTTCAAACTCAATCCTCCCATCATAAAAACATGAGATCTATCTAATTTCATAATAATTTTATACCAAATTTGTCAAAAATAAAGTAAAAAAAGCACTTTAAAGTGCCCCATTCAATGAAAGCCATTGCCGCAATATTTTATACAGTGTATCGAACAAAGTCTTTTCTCTTATATCCCAAACGGCCACGAGAGGCGTTTTGTATACCGGCTTGCCGTTTATATATATGTGCAATTCGCCTATCTCCTGACCTTTATATACGGGGGCTTTTATTTTATCCGGAGTTACCGCCCTTAAGTTTACGGTTTCTCCTTTTTCCACAGGCAGCAAAACATCGTATTTCGCCGCCAGCGGGGATTTGTCGATTACGCCATTTTCAACAATAATTTCTCCATAGATTTTTCCTTCATTCACCACTTCAAGAGGTTTAAAACGGGAAAAACCGTAACTCAAAAGGTTGAAAGAATTGCCGAAATGGTCACGGGTTCCCAAAACCACCGATATTAATTGAATGCCATCCCTTGTGGCCGAAGCCACCAGGCACTTGCCCGCTTTCCCGGTATAACCGGTCTTTACCCCATCCGCCCCCTCGAATCTCCACAGCAGCTTATTGGTATTGTAAAGCCTCCGCGGAAAATTGCCTTCCAGTATCTCTTTTTGGGGCGTTTTAACGATTTCCCTGAATTTAGGCATGGTCAGCGCATAGCGGGCTATTAAAGCCAGATCTTTTGCAGTGGTATAATGCCCCGGAGCATCCAGCCCGTGAGGATTCATAAAATGCGTGTTTACCGCACCTATTTCCAGGGCCTTTTGATTCATTAATTTTACAAAATTTTCTACACTTCCCCCTATATGTTCGGCTATTGCCACCGCGGCATCATTGCCCGACGGCAATAAAAGTCCGTAAAGCATGCTTTCCAGAGACATTTCCTCCCCGGGCTCAAGCCGGAATGAAGATCCCCTTACGGCGGAAGCTCTACCGCTGACCCTTACTTTTGAAGTAAGGTCTCCTCTTTCCAGCGCTATTATGGCGGTCATTATTTTTGTGGTGCTTGCCATGGCTCTTCTCTCTTCTGAATTATTTTCTATCAACACCCTCCCTGTAATTGCATCCATCAGAACATACGCTCCAGCGTTGACATTCAGCGAAGTATTTTCAGCTTTTGCGCATGCGCTCCAGAAATTCAAACAGTTCAACCACAATAGAACAACCAACAAACATACAAGAATTTTTTTAGGCATAAAGAAAACCTCCAGCTAAACATATTTTTTGTCAAAGACATAATTTAATTCTGATAATAGCTGGAGGGTTTGCCAGTTTAAAACTTATACGTATTGAATGTTGCATCCGAATTCTTTTGCAATCTTTTCCGCTTCCTTGATGTCTTCTTCACTCCATATAGACCAGCCGCCCTTTAATACCCCGTTGACATATATCTCCACTTTATCTTTTTTAAAAATCATAAGCTTGCCGTGCCTTTCCTTCATTTGAGCCACCTGGCGCATTACGGCCTCCTCCGGATTAATATTAAGAACTTTCAAGGCTATGAAGAGACAGGAAAGGGCGTCTTCCAGCTCCCTTTTGGCCTTGTCAATTTCATTCCGGAGAAGCGCCTTTAATGATTCCGCCACTTCTTCATTCAAGTGGCTGACTGCTTCCTTCGGATCGGTAGTTTGGTATTTTCTGTTTTCCCATATTAGATCTAAGGCTTTTGTAAGTTCCAATTTTATCCCCTCTTCCCAGCGTCTATACATTATATTAACGTTTACTGCTATTTTTTTCAATAAAAAAACGGTCCGGCTATCTGGCCTGGACCGTAATGTGTTCCCTGTCCCTTCTTATAATATTCTTTATTTGATCCAGTATCTGGGGCGCGATATCAATAATCCTTTCTATCATGGCGTTCTGGTTAACGGGCAAAAGTCTTATCTGCCCCTGGCCCACCACCATAAAGGCTACAGGCTGAACCGAGACTCCCGCACCGCTGCCCCCGCCAAAGGGCATTTTCTGCTGGCCGCCTCTGTCGCCGTCCTGGGAGCCCTTCATATCGAATTCTCCCCCGCCGGCCGCAAAGCCGAAAGTCACCCGGGAAACCGGAATTATAACGCTTCCGTCCGGCGTTTCCACCGTATCCCCCACAATTGTATTAACGTCCACCATTTCTTTTATGCTTTCCATCGCAGTTTTCATCAAACTTTCAATTGGATGACCCTCCATAACTCGTCGCTCCCTCAAGTTTTTTCCTGTATCGCTTTTTAGAAAAAGCCCATAATAGAAGAACTGCTATGCTCGCAATAATAATATGGCCTACTCTGAATTGAAATATACCTTTAAACTCCATTTGGACCGGCTCGGCTTTTAAAAACTCCGGGTGGACGTCTACCATGATTGAGGCTCCGCCGGCGTCCAGAAAATGCGACATGAGGCTTAAAACAAAGTAAATAAAGCCCCACAGCCCACCGGCCATCACCCCGCCGGCTGCGGGATCTTCGTTACCGAATTTAACTGTCAGATAAACCTTTCTCACTTTGACGGTTTTTAAAAATAATCTCACTGCTTTGTCAAACCTTTTTATTTGCAAATAAGCACTTAAAAGAAAATGAATAAAGAGGCGAATTTTCATCCTCAGCGGGGATACCACAACTTTTTCTTTATTTGCGGGAAAATTCAGCCTCAGAGTTGCAAAAGGAACAAGGTTTTTGATGTCAAGTTTCATTTGGGGTATTTGTAAATCGAGCTTTACAATTCCTAAATACACCATTGCTACTTCCGTAAATTCATCAGAAGCCGTTTTATTGAAAACAAATTTAAATGTGACCGGCGATAAAATAAAAAGAGAAAAAGTTAAAAAAATTATTATGTATATCAACTCGAGCCACCTTAACTTTTTCTCTTAGTTTACGGAAAAACATGCTGAATAATACATTTTTAATTTGGAACCGGGATGTCTTCGATAGACCTCAATCCGAAATATTCCATACACTGCTGGGTTATACCGTACAAAATAGGCCTCCCGGGGGCATCCATGCGCCCCATTTCGCAAATCAGGTTTTTTTCAATAAGACTGTTCAAGGCTTTTTCGGCATTTACTCCTCTTATTGCTTCAATTTCGGTCCTGGTGACAGGCTGTTTAAACATAATTATAGCCAGCGTTTCCAGGGCGGCTCTTGAAAGTTGGGCTCTTACTTTCGGCTTGAAGATGTTCTCTATGTATGAATAAACTTCAGGTTTGGTAGTCAACCGGACTTTTTCTCCAACCCTCGATATCATTATCCCCCTGTCGGGAGAGTTGTATTCTTCTTCCAGTTCGCAAATGCAACCGGCTATCTCTTCTTTGGTCATTCCAAGAGCTTTGGACAACTCGTCTATTCCAACCGGATCCCCGGATGCGAACAGGATTCCCTCTATAATTCCCATTGCCTTTTTAATTTCCATTAACGGTCCCCCTTGTAAACAAGGACGATTTCCCCAAAGAGTCTCTCCTGAATCGCTTTTATTCTGTTCATCTTTATAAGTTCAAGCACGGCAAGAAAAGTCACTATAAGTTCGACTCTTGAATGCCGGTGGTCAAATAACCTGCTGAAAAATACGCCCGCCTTGCTGCGGGAAACAACTTGAAAAACCTCTCTTATCTTTTTTTCCAGCGGCACAGGGTCTTTTAAAACTGTATGGACTTTATTCTCCCTGGTCTTTCTCTTCATCAGGTCCGAAAAAGCCATGACCAGGTCTTTTAAGGTAACTTCCGATATGGAAAAGCCTTCAGGCCACAAAAAGGACAAATCTTCAGGCGGCCTTTTAAATATTTTACTCTGCTCTTCTTCTTTTTCTCTCAAAATTAAAGCTATATCCTTAAACTTTTTATATTCCACCAGCTTATCCACCAGTTCTTCTCTCGGGTCCAGATCATCTTCCCCGACCGCCAGTTCGAGCTGCACCTGATTGTCTTTGGGCACGGGCAGCAGCATCTTTGATTTTATGCTGAGCAAAGTGGCCGCCATCACTAAAAACTCGCTGGCCAAATCAAGCTCTTTTTCATCCAGGTCTTGAAGGTAGCTTATATACTGATCCGTAAGCTCCGCAATAGGTATGTCGTAAATATCTATCTGATTTTTTTCTATGAGGTGAAACAAAAGATCAAAAGGGCCCTCGAATGCTTCCAGCTTAACATTTAACGCCATGTTTTCACCCTTGGTTTAAATTTTCATGGCTTCTCTTACCTCTTGCAGAGTTTTTTCCGCTACAAGCCTCGCTTTGTTCGCCCCCTGTATTAATATGTCGTCTATCAATCCCGGATCTCTTTCATACACCTTCCTTTTCATGCGAATCGGCTCGGTCTTTTCTATAATTAAATTTGCCAGTCTTTTTTTGCATTCCACGCATCCTATAAGGCCTTTTCCGCAGGTTTCCTTTAATTCCCTGATGTTTTCCTCCTCGTCAAAAGCCTTGTAAAAGGCATAAACACTGCATACATCCGGATGACCGGGGTCGTTTTTTCTTATTCTGGCCGGGTCGGTAACCATCATCCTGACCTTTGCACTTATTACATCCGGTGTGGCTGAAGCTTCAATGTAGTTGTCGTAGCTTTTGCTCATCTTCCTGCCGTCTATCCCCGGCAGCACCTTAACCTCGGTATGGATGGATTGCGGTTCCGGGAAAACAGGCCCGTACAGATAGTTAAATCTCCTTACAATTTCCCTGGCCAGTTCAAGATGCGGTTCCTGGTCTTCCCCCACGGGAATCCTGTCGGCTTTATACGCCAGTATATCCGCCGCCATCAAAACCGGATATCCCAGGAAACCGTACGTGTTTATTTGCCTGCTCTCCAGTTGTTTTAGCTGGTCTTTGTACGTTGGACACCTTTCGAGCCACGAAAGGGGGGTAATCATGGAAAGCAAAAGATGCAGTTCAGCGTGTTGTTTTACATGAGACTGAACGAATATGACGCATTTGTCCGGGTCAAGGCCACAGCTTATCCAGTCGATGACCATCTCTCTTATGTTATTTTTAATGTTTGCGGTGTCTTCATATCCTGTGGTCAGGGCGTGCCAGTCCACCACCGCAAAATAGCACTCACATTCATCCTGCAGCTTTACCCAATTTGTCAGAGCGCCCATCATATTCCCCATGTGCAGGCGCCCCGTGGGCCTCATTCCGCTAAAAACTCTATGTCCTTTCATTTGTAAAACTCCTCCCTGCCAATCATTATAATCTCAATAAAATTATATTCGTCAAATTATCCAGGCCGGTATATACCACAGAAATTAAAGGTTCCAGAACCCCGTCTAAAAAGCCGAAATAGGCCAGAGCGATTAATATGATTGGGCCATAGGCTTCCAGCTGGGAAAACATATATGCCTGCCTGCCGGGTAAAAAGCCCATCAGGATTTTCGACCCGTCCAGCGGCGGGATGGGGATCAAGTTAAAAACCGCCAGCGTCAGGTTGTAAAGAAAAAGGAGGTATATAAAACTTTCCAGTAAGCCGCTTATGAAAAGATTTGATTTTAATAAAGCCAATGTAATAAACGCCAGCAAAAGATTGGAAAGGGGGCCCGCCAGTGAAACCAGCATGATGCCCTGTCGTGGATTTTTGTAATAAGTCGGGTTCACCTGGACCGGCTTTGCCCATCCGAACTTAAAAATCCAGAGCATTAGCAGGCCCACCGGGTCCAGATGAACCAGTGGATTTAACGACAATCTGCCGCTCCACGCCGGCGTCGGGTCCCCCAGAGCATCGGAAACTTTGGCATGGGCAAACTCATGGAATGTAATGGCTATTAACAGGGCCGGTATTCTCAACAACATCTCCGGGCCGAAAAAATTCATGTAATTCTCCCTTTCTTTGGCTTAATTTTAATATATCCTTATAGCATTATAACATTTATATCAAAACGAAAAAAGTGCGCATCTTACGCACTTTTAATTTATATATGAAAGCGCCATGGAGATATTGCTCTACAGGGCAAAAGAAACAGCTTTTTTTGAAGGCGCGAATACCTCGTTGCGCAGCAGGTCTTCATAGGTTTCCCTCTTGACCATCAGGTGTGCCTTTCCCTCCCTGACAAACACCACGGCTGGCCTCGGGAGCCGGTTGTAGTTGCTGGACATGGTATAATGATAAGCGCCTGTACAAAATACTGCCAGAATATCCCCGGGGGCTACCTTGGGTAAAGCCACATCCCAGATCAGCATGTCTCCCGACTCACAGCATTTACCCGCAACAGACACCTTTTCCTGAGGAGCAAGCCCCGCCTTGTTTGCCAGTATGGCGCTGTATTTTGCGCCGTAAAGTGCCGGTCTGATGTTGTCGCTCATGCCGCCGTCGACGCTGACGTATTTTCGTATACCTGGGATGTTTTTTATGGAACCCACTGTATAAAGAGTGGTCCCGGCCGGTCCGACAATAGCCCTGCCAGGTTCAATTAAAATCCTCGGCACGGGCATATTTACCCTTTCCGCCCATAATTTAACGGATTCAACCAGTGTCGATAGATAAGTTTCCACCGGCAAAGGCCTGTCTTCATCGATATATTTTATACCAAAACCTCCGCCAAAATCAATTTCACCGGCTTTGTAACCGTACCTGTCATAAATATCCCTGGCGAATTTCATCATCACCTCGGCTGCCATCTGGAAGGGTTCCTTTTCAAAAATTTGAGAGCCTATATGGCAGTGAAATCCCATTAATTTTATACCCTTTATGCTTAAAGCGTTCTCTACGGCCATCATCGCATGACCGTTTTCCATACCAAAACCGAATTTTGAGTCCAGCTGCCCGGTCTTAATATAATCATGGGTATGGGCTTCGATGCCCGGCGTTATACGGAGCAAAACCCTGATCTTGGCATGATGTTTTTTCAGCAGATCCTTTAATATCTCCAGTTCAAAGAAATTGTCAACTATCACCCTACCTACTCCGTACTCGATGGCCATGTTCAGCTCATCACAGGACTTGTTGTTGCCGTGAAAATAAATTTTTTCCGCGGGAAAACCTGCTTTTATAGCCGTGTAAAGCTCTCCTCCAGAAACTACATCCAGTGCGAGGCCTTCCTCCTCCAGAATCCTGCACATCCCCATGGTTAGAAAGGCTTTTCCCGCATATATCACTTCGCTGTTTTCGTGCAGTTTTGATAATGTGTCTTTATATTGACGGCAGTTCTGGCGGATAAGATCCTCATCCATTACATATAATGGGGTGCCGAATTCCCTGGCCAGAGCCACTGCGTCGCACCCGCCGATTTCCAGATGGTTTGCCTCATTAATTCTGGCGGTGCCGTAAAACATCATTTTATCTCCTTTCGTAAATCTTTATAGTAGACATAAAAAAACAACCGCAGATATTTGCCGGTTGTGAACAAAAAAGACAACCCAGATATTTGCCGGTTGTCTTTAACTCTAGGCAAATACCTCCTCTCTTCCCCTAACTGAAGTAGCGCTCCACCAAAAAACCGGGAATTTTTTGGTGACAGTTCCATACCTCTTCGATATGGACCCAGCACGGTTTTCCGGGTAAAAACCGCACTTCGGCGGCGACCCCTTTCCCTTGGCATTATCGGCTCCCGGCCTCCGCAAAGGTACTCTTGATGCGCCGCAACCTCTACCCCAACTCTTACGAGATGAGGTATAAATATTCAGTTTAAAACAATATAACACAAGAAATCCTACATTGTCAAGAAAAAAAATTTAAACGGCCAGGGAAGACGACCACCTTCCGCATTTATCTCCCCAGCGGGCCAGGAGCCTATTGTCTGAGAAAATCTGCACCACTTCGCATAAGTTTGGGCACCCTTTGCACTCAAAACTGCCGACATGGTAATTTCGAAAAGCCACATCAAATCCCATAAAATTCGTTTTTTTATTTTCTTGCTGAGCCATGTGCCTTGCGGCAAGGATGGCCGCTCCCACGGCCCCCATGACGTCGTAATTTTTTGGGACCGTTATTTCCATTCCCAGTTCATTTTCAAACGCTTTTTTTATTCCCACATTTGCCGCCACTCCGCCCTGAAAGAGCACGGGAGGTTTTATCTCCTTCCCCTTGGCAACATTCGCCAGATAATTTCTCACCAGCGCCTGGCAGAGGCCCCAGATGATATCCTCGACTTTATGCCCAATTTGCTGCTTATGTATCATATCCGACTCTGCAAAAACGGCGCACCGCCCTGCTATTCTGGTGGGGATCTTAGATTGAAGCGCTTTTTGCCCGAATTCTTCAATGGGTATGCCCAGCCTTTGAGCCTGCCTGTCCAAAAAGGAGCCGGTTCCGGCCGCACATACAGTGTTCATGGCAAAATCCACCACGATCCCGTCTCTTATGATTATTATCTTCGAATCCTGTCCACCAATTTCCAAAATGGTGCTGGCACAGGGCACCTGAGATAGAGCCGCCACTGCGTGAGACGTGATTTCGTTTTTAACAATATCCGCCCCCACCAGGATTGATGCCAGTTGTCTTCCGCTGCCTGTAGCCCCCACGGCAAAAACTTCAATTTCATTTTTATACTTTTTCTGAAGCATTGAAAGGCCTTCTTTTATTGCGTCTATAGGCCTGCCCGCCGTCCTCAAATAAAGTTTTTCCACGAGTTTGTTCTGTTCGTCGAGCAAGACTAAATTGGTGCTGACCGAGCCCACATCAATTCCCAGCGAACATCTTGTCATGGATATCCACCTCCGATCTGTGTCTTATCATGTCCACAAAAGCTTCAAGGCGTGTTCTAAAACCGGCTTCCGCCGAATGTTCATCCAAAACCAGAGTCATTACAGGGATTGAGTATTTTCTGCTTACATTCGGTAGAACGCTTTTTGCCACAATTTCTGGCATGCACGTAAAAGGCAGCAACTGGATAACGCCTTCAAAACCTTCCCTTGAAAATCTGACAACCTCGGCTACCGTTTCCCGGCCGTGACCTCCCACAAAGCAGTTTATATATGGACTGGCAAGTTTCAGGATTTCAGCGTGCTCCTTTGGTTTTAAAAATGAGGGAAAGATATTTTCTCGGAACCAATCGGTAATATAAATACTCCTCCGAACTTCCACCCCCAGTTCACCCAGCTGTTTTTCAATATACAGATTTACAAAAGGTTCTAAAACAGTATATATTTCTCCCGCCAGCCCTATTTTGACCGGGATTCTACTGCCATCTACTTTTATGCTCAAAAACATCTCCTGTATTTCACGCTTCACATCTCCCATTTCGGCTTCGTTCCTCGCCTTTTCTATCAGCTTCATCGCCTCGTCATACTTTCTTTCGGTATCCCCTTTGTTCAGTTCCAGCGGTCTTGTTTTGCTGGCCATTCGATCCAGCTCATCCAGGAGGATGGCTTTTTGCCACGCCAACTTCCCCGCATTCACAATCTCTTTAAAGGTGCGGTTTTTCTTATTGACTATGCGGCCCAGCTTTTGAATCAACTCTAATAAATGACCCCTCGGTGGCTCAAGGACCACCATGTCAAAATGAAACCCCAAATCTTTTAAAATTTCTCTCTGAACCTGGGCATAGTATCCAAACCTGCATGGCCCTGAACCTCCCGCCATAACTATGACATCAGCACCCTTTTCCAAAGATTCAATAAAATTCCCTATGTTTATTTTCAGAGGGAGGCAGGCAAATTCCGGCGAGTGTTTGACCCCGAGCTCCAGTGTTCTTTTATTACAAATCGGTGGCACTATAACTTCAACACCCAGCTGCTCGAAAAAAGTTTTTATGGGTATATAAATATTACCCATATGCGGAAAGGTTATTTTCACCGTCTTTTCTCCCTTCTAAGATATCCAAAAACGCCTCGAGCCTTGTATTAAAACCGGCTTCTCCAGCATGCTCATCAAGGTTTAAATAAAGAAAAGGCATTTTATACTTCCGTATAACCATGCGCTCCAGAAGTTCGCCCACCAGGGAATCGGGGCCGCAACCGAAGGAGGCCACATGTATAATGCCGTCTATTTCTTCCTCTTCCAGATGACAATATGCGCAACCTATTATGTTCCTGCCAAGAGTCCAGAACATGTCCTTGGGCAGGTTTGCCGCTCCCCGGAGGATTTTCCTTAAAGGCACCATTTCTGGTGTTATTACTTTTACACTGTTCTGACTCAATTTTGAAATCAAATTCATGTTAATAAAGCTGTCATAGAGATTATATGGGTGTCCCAGCAGGAGAACCGCATATTTGAAGTCGTTAACGCGGTTAATTCCGTTTTTTAGATCATAATTGTTTAATATATTGTTTAAAGCCTCTTGTGCATCTACGCTAAATCTTTTCGCATGGTTTTTATAAGCTTTCCAGGCTTTAATATACGCTGCGATGATATTCAGTTTATTTTTATTTAGAATTCTGCCGATCTGAAAAAAATGTTCGTACATACCGCTTTTCCTTTTGTATAAATCAAGTTTCGTATCTATCATTAGCGGCAAATCTGGAATGTTGCTTTTAATCATGTCCGGAAGCCCTAAAAACTTGGGGCAGATATATTTTTTCGGCTCTACGCTTACAATTCTCGGCACATATAAGGCGTCAACCTTTCCCAGTAGTTCTTTGACATGCCCGTGAAAAAGTTTCACCGGCAGGCAGGCGTCATCCACCGTCAATTCAACGCCGTCTTTTAAAATTTTTTTGTTTGTGGGACCGGAAAGCACCACCTCATGCCCCAAATTTTCAAAGAAGGTTTTCCAGAGGGGATAATAATTGTAAAAAAGCAAAGCTCTGGGTATCCCTATTTTCATAATCACACCTCTATTACCATTTCTTTACCTATTTATTTCCATTTTTTCATTTTTTATATCTTTCCCGGTTTTGAATTTCAGGTATGGGCTTTCTAAAGATCACTGTCGACAGGGCCTTTCTATCCAGTGGAATTAGAGGCCACATGTAAGAATTATTATCTACGGATCTGGTGGTAAAAAGTACGGCCAAAGTCAAAATTACACCCGCCATAAAACCCGGCGCTGAAAAAATCCCTGTTAGTATCAGTATTAAAAGCCTGAAAAGCCTCACTGCGAGAGCAAACTCTATGCTGGGTGTGGCAAAGGTTCCTATCGCGGTTATTGCAATGTATAAAATTGTTTCCGATGAGAAAAGGCCAATTTCTACCGCAAACTGCCCCAGCATAATGGCTCCAAGTAAACCCAGGGATGTCGCCAGGGCGTTGGGAGTGTGTATTAGCGCTATTCTTATTAAGTCAAGCCCAATCTCCAGGATCAGAAACTGGCCAAATAGAGGTACCGGGGTGTCCTTCCTGGGCCCGATAAACTTAAGCCACGAAGGCAACAATGCTCTGCTGTAGACCAGTACCAGCCATAGTGGGGGCAGTATCCAGGACAGTATTATCCCCAGTATCCTTACCCAGCGAATATAAGTTCCCACTATGGGGTTCTGGTAATAGTCCTCGGCGTGCTGGATAAAGTTAAAAATATTGGCCGGTAGGATCATTACGCTGGGGGATGTATCCACCATAACAGCAATGTAGCCTTCCAACAGATGAGCTGCCACCACATCGGGTCTTTCGGTGAACCGGACTTTAGGAAAAGGATTCCAGTTTTTTCCTACAATAAATTCCTCAAGACTTTTTTCGGCCATCACCAGATCATCGGTCTTAATGCCCTTAATTTTGGCCTTGATTCTCTCCACCAGCTCAGGATCAGCCTTGTCTCTTAAATATGAAACCACCACGTCGGTTTTTGTCCTCAGACCAACTTTCAGGATTTCGTTGCGCAGCGAGGGGTCTTTCAACCTTCGCCTAATCAGGGCTGTGTTAAAAACCACCGTTTCAACCAGGCCGTCTCTGGGACCCCTGGTAACCCTTTCAAGATCGGGCTCCTCGGGATTCCTGGCGGGGTATTGTCTGGCATCGATGATAATGGCTTCCTTTAGGCCGTCTATGAGCAAGGCCACCGGGCCGGCCAGTACGTTGTCTATAACCTCTTCAATGGTTGACACCGCTTCTACTTCGATATAACTGATTTTTGATTTTATCAGGTTTTCCACGGTTTCCGGAAAAAAATCCTCTTTCTTTACTCTCAATAGCGTCTCCAGAATTCTCAATATAACCTGATCTTTAACAAAACCGTCGATAAAGACCAGAGCCGCACTTCTTTCGGCTATTTTTAACGGCCTGGATATAATGTCAAAACTTTCGCCTATCCCAAGCTTTTCCGACAGAAAATCCAGGTTTTCATTCAGCTGTCTTTTTATTTCCATCGATTCACTTCCCGGCAAGAAAATATAGAAATACAAGCATTCTAAATACTGCCAGCTTTATCATTATAACCGGCCATGGTTTTCGGAAACCGGCAAGGGGGTTTATCAGATCGAGCCACGGGATTTCTTTGGGCCCGGCAAGCCCCAAACCAATCGTCAGCAAAAATAGAGGACCTAAAATAGTCAAAAAGCTTTTTCCACCGGGCCAGGTAATGGAAGAAAAAATACCCCCGGCAATAACTTCTGTTATTCGTGATTGAAGAACCAGAGAAATACACACGGAAAACAACAAGTCGGCACAGGAAATTAAAAATACTATATTCCAGTACCTTGGGCTTATAATTAATATGGTTAGAAGGATACCTATAATATCAATCAACATTTTTTTCTCCTACTTGGATTTGGGATTGAAAACAACCGCCATTAAATATCCGAATACTACCGCAGCCGTTATCCCGGCTGCGGCGGACCTCAATGCGCCGGTGAATATACCCCAAAAGCCGTATTTATCTACATCCTCTATTACCCCCGTTACCAGATTGTGCCCGAACCCCGGTAGAGGTATCGTTGCCCCCGCCTTTCCTATTTCCACCAGCGGCTGATAGAGGCCCAAACCGCTGAGAATAGCCCCTAAAGTGACAAATAACACCAGCACATGGGCTGGCGTCAGCTTGGTAGTATCCATTAAGATTTGCCCCACCACACAGATTAATCCGCCTATGATAAAAGCCATTAAATAATCCATTTTCTGTATTCTCCTCTTAAAAATTTAAATGTTTTCAATGGCCACGGCGTGTGCGATGCACGGTATGGTATCTCCCTGCTGGGTGCTGGTGGTGCTCAAAAGTGCACCGGTAGCCACCAGCAATACTCTATTGTATTTCCCCTTTAACATCTCTTTGTAAATATAACCGCACGTGACGACGGCGGCACAGGCGCAACCGCTGCCCCCCGCGTGCACGTCTTGATCAGGGCTGTATATCAAGAGACCACAGTCCGAATACTTATCGGAAACATCATAACCCTTTTGCTTCAAGAGCTCCTCCGCAATATCTTTTCCTACGCTTGCAAGATCCCCGGTCAGGATAATGTCATAATCACAAGGGTTCCGCCCGGTATCCTGAAAATGGCGGGTTATGGTATCTACGGCGGCGGGGGCCATGGCCGTGCCCATATCGTTGGGGTTTATCTCCCCCATATCTATAACCTTGCCGGTGGTAAAATATGTGATCCGGGGATTTTGCGCTTTGGAAGATATAACCGCAGCCCCGGCTCCTGTCACGGTGGTCTGGGCTGTAGGCGGCCTTTGGGTGCCCAATTCCAGCGGAAATCTGTATTGTCGCTCGGCGGTGCAGAAGTGGCTGGAAGTGGCCACCACAAGGTTATCGGCGTATCCCCCGTCCACCATCATCGCTCCAATGCCAAGCCCTTCGGACATGGTGGAACAGGCACCGTATATCCCCAAAAACGGAAAGCCCAGTTCCCTCGCCGCAAAACCGGCTGATATTATCTGGTTCAAAAGGTCTCCCGCCACAAAGTACTCTATACTTGTGTGCGGAATCCTGCTGTTTTTAATCGCCATTTCGGCGGCTTCTTTAAGCATTTTTCTCTCGGCTTTTTCCCAGCTCTTTTCTTTATATATGTTGTCATTCAGTGTCAGATCGAAGTAGTTTTTTAGCGGGCCCTGACCCTCCTTGGGCCCCACAATAGAAGCCGTTGCTATAATGGAAGGTGGATTTTGAAATTTTACTGTCTGTAAACCCAGTTTTTTGGCAGACAAAACCTTTCCTCCTAAAGCTTTATTAAATAATAAATAAGGCCGATTACAACTGCTGAAGAAATCCCGTACACCAGAACCGGCCCAGCCACCACGAACATTTTTGCAGCCACGCCAAACACGTAACCTTCCCTCTTAAACTCCATGGCCGGAGCCACGATGGAATTGGCGAAACCCGTGATTGGCACTATCGAACCCGCACCCGCCCGTTTACCGATCTTGTCGTAAATCCCCAAGCCTGTCAATAACGCTCCCAAAAATACCATAATAGCGGCCGTAGGGGCTCCCGCTTCTTTCTGGCTCATACCGGTGGAGATAAAAAAATTCATCACCAACTGCCCTACAACACAGATTAACCCGCCGATCAAAAAAGCCATTATTATATTCTGGAGGTAGGGTGGTTTCGGCCGTTTTTGTTTGACAAAATTTTTGTAGTCCTGTTGCTCTTTTGTGAGTTTAGACATGCTGCCCTCCCCTTTTGTTTTTCACTCTAAAAACGAGCACTTTATGTGCCCGTTTTTAGCTTTCTGTAGTTCCGTCGACTTTAAACGCTATGGCCACGTCGGCCTTGTATTCGACAATTTTGCCGTTGTTCACATTGGCGGTGTTATTTAAGACTTCCACCCCCGTGATATTTCTGATGGTTTTACTGGCATCCCTCACGGCATTTTCCACAGCTTCCTGCCAGCTGTTCTTTGATTCTCCTACAACTTCAATAACTTTCACAGTCATCTTAACGTCCCCTCCTCATTTATGGTTACAATTTTATTTTCCCCTATTAGACTGTCCTTATTCTCCAAATACAAGACAAGTTTGGCGCTTTTGGGCACGCGATTTTTGTAAATTTTTACGGCTACAAAAAGGCTTGACGCTACAGCAAATAAAAAAATGAGCACTACAATCAGCGTTTTTCTGTTTAATGAAAGCACGGCATGTATCACCTCTAGTTTATTATTGTATGGCTTGGTTTTTTTTATGCAAAAAAAAAGCCCTGGAAAAGGCTGTTTTTAGGATATAAGTTCTTTTATTTTGTTTAGTATCTTTCGCTCTAATCTGGAAACCTGAACCTGTGTCATGCCCAGGATACCGGCCACTTCCATTTGGGTCTTGTCCTTGAAATACCTCAGTATTATAATCTGGCGCTCTTCTTTGCTTAGCTTTGCAAGGGCTTCTTTTAAAGCTATTCTGTCAAGCCACTGATTCTGCCGGTGTTCATCAGCCTCTATCTGGTCAATGTAGTAAATTGGTGACCCGTCGTCCTGATAGGCTATATCGTTTAGAGAAATCAAAGACTGTTGGGATTCCAAGACCATTACCACTTCTTCCGGTGAAAGCTTCGTCTCCTCGGCCAGTTCATTGATCGTCGGCTCTCTATCCAGCGTTTTTATGAGCATCTCCCTGGCTTGTTGAATTTTCCCGGCCATCTCCTTAAAAGACCTGGCTACTTTTACCGGGCTGTCATCTCGTAAAAATCTGCGAATCTCGCCCATTATCATGGGTACCGCATACGTGGAAAACCTTACGTTGTAATTGAAATCAAATTTTTCGATGGCCTTGAGCAGGCCAATACTTCCTATCTGAAATAAATCCTCCAGTTCATAACCTCTATTGTTGAACCTCTTTACAATGCTCCAGACCAGGCCGAGGTTCAGGGATACCAGTTCATCTTTGGCCTGTTTGTCCCCCTGCTTTGCCCTTTTTAAAAGCTCCATTGATCTGTTTAAATCCATAACCTCTACCTCGTACCCGTACGGTGTCTAAAATTCTTTACCATTTTTACGGTTGTGCCCTTTCCGGGTTCGGATTTCACTTCTAGCTCATCCATAAAATTTTCCATAATGGTAAAACCCATTCCCGACCGGTCCAGTTCTGGTTTGGACGTCCACAGCGGCTGCCTTGCTTTTTCTATATCCTCAATACCTTTTCCCCAATCCTGAACCCAAATGTCGATTCTGCCCTCATATAATTTAGCCTTTATCCTTATTGTACCCACCGTATCTTCATAGCCATGAATAATGCTATTTGTGACAGCTTCGGAAACCGCCGTTTTGATATCCGCCAGTTCGTCCAGAGTGGGGTCCAGTTGAGAAGCAAAAGCAGCCACCACCACTCTGGCAAAACCTTCATTTTGAGACTTGCTTAAAAAATCCACCTGCATTTCGTTCAGTATTTCCATATAATCACTCCTTTAATTTGTCTATGGCTTCCTTTTCATCATTATAGCAGGCTACAATGCCAAAAAGCCCTGCCATTTCAAAGATTCTCTTTACCCGGGCGTTCAAACCGGCTACGGCGACTTTTCCGCCCGTTCTTTGAAGGGCTTTGTAACGGCCTATTATCATTCCAATTCCGGAACTATCCATAAAAGATACGTTCTTAAAGTTGAACAAAATTTTTTTAATAGGAAATTTCATCATATTTTCTTCCATCTGACTTTTCACTAAAAAAGCCGTATAATGGTCCAGTTCACCCCTTAGATTTACTATCATTATGTCTCCCAATACTCTGATGCTTGAGCTCATTTTATCCCCCCTTTACATTACAGCTTATATTAAGTTCTACAACAAAAAGGAAAATCCTGCTAAAATAAAAGAATCTTCCCTTTAAATACCTAAAAAACTGTAAGGTTTTAAAGGGCAGATTCTTTTGGTTCTAATAAATTTTTTTCACGTAAAGGCGAGCGTCAAGCAATTGGCAGCAGCGGGTTTTAAAAATTAATCCATCGGGCCAGCACCCTTTTAAGGATATCAAACATACCCGCTTTTTTTACGTCTTCCGATACCACCAGGTCCGTTTGGCCAACGGTCCGGCCATCTTGTTCCGCTATGAGAATTCCCACTTTTTGGCCCTTTTCAAGAGGGGCGAACAATTTATCCGGAAGATTTACCCTGGTGCTTATGCCCTGTTCCTTGCCCTTTTCTGTCAAAATGCTCAAATCCGACGCCGCCACAATATTTACTTCTTTCAAAACACCTTTTTCTACCGGGATAGCCCTCTGAACCGAGCCCTTTTTTGCAATTACAATCGAATCATAATGTCCAAAGCCATAATCCAGAAGTTTGATCGTATCTTCAAACCGCTGTTTGGAATTCTCCGCATTTAGAACCACGGATATAAGCCTGAAATCGCCCCGTTTTGCCGTGCCCGCAAAACAGAAACCGGCTTTTTGATGGAAACCCGTCTTGAGGCCGTCAAGACCTTCATATTTCCCCAACAATTTATTGGTGTTCGCCAGCATGGTGGCATCTCTTTTTTTATCGGTATGCTCCAGGTAGTCCATCCATACGGTTGACCATTCAAATACTTTGGGGTGTTTCACCAGTTCTTTTGCCATCAGAGCTACATCGTAGGCGCTGGTGTAGTGATTGGGGTCGGATAGGCCGTGGGGGTTTACAAAGTTTGTATTTTTCATTCCCAGGGCTTTTGCCCTGTCATTCATCATTTTGACAAATCCCTCGACACTGCCGCCCAGATACTCGGCCACGGCGACCGATGCATCGTTGGCAGATGCTATGGTTATGCATTTAAGCAATGTCTCAAAGGTCTGTTCTTCTCCAGGCCCCAGAAATACCTGGCTTCCTCCCGTTTTCCATGCCCTTTCGCTGATTTTAATCGTATCGCTCATCTTTACCTTCCCGGAATCCAACGCCTCAAAAGCCAAAAGCAGCGTCATGATTTTCGTAATACTGGCCGGTTCTAATTTTTCATGAGCGTTTTTTTCAAAAAGTACTTTTCCCGTGCCGGCGTCCATCAAAATAGCCGAAGGAGACTTTACGTCTGGTTGGGGTTGGGCCATGGCGGGATTTAAAATACTAAGCAGGTTGAAAATAATCAATCCCGCAATAAGTATTATTAACCTTTTTTTGCTGGTCAGAACCATAAAAAATCTTCCTCCCTTCATCTTTAGTTTTCCATCGGGGAGGAATGTTATGCAATTTAAATTTTGAGACCTTTTTTCAGTGAGGCATAAAGCCATTATTACAAAAAATTTATATCCGCTTACGCCCTGGGATGGGTCCTGTCATACACTTCCTTGATCCTGCTCCTCGTAATATGGGTGTAAATCTGTGTCGTGGAAATATCTGCATGCCCGAGCATTTCCTGGACGGCCCTCAAATCCGCCCCATTTTCCAGGAGATGGGTGGCAAAGGAGTGCCGCAGGGTATGAGGGGTTATTTCCTTATTGATACCGGCCTGCCGTGCATATTTTTTTATGATCTTCCAGAAACCCTGCCTGGTCAGACCTTCTCCCCGGTGATTAATAAATAATATATTTGTCTCCTTGTCTTTGACCAGTTGCTTTCTTGCTTCATTTATGTACCTTTCAAGGTAATTTAAGGCGACAGAGCCTATGGGCACAATCCTTTCTTTTGAACCTTTTCCGAAGCAGCGCAAAAAACCCATTTCAAGATTGACATCTTCAACCCTTATGGAAATCAGTTCGGAAACCCTTATTCCTGTCGCGTAAAGCAATTCCAGCAGCGCCTTATCCCGCAACCCCCATAAATTTGTGACATCAGGTTGGTTTAACAGGTCTTCCACTTCTCCTACCGTTAACACGCGGGGCAATCTCTTTTCCAATTTGGGGGTATCCAGATTAATGGTTGGGTCTTCTTTAATGCGCCTTTCCCGGACTAAAAAGTGGTAAAAGGATTTAATGGCAGCGCAGGCCCTCGATATGCTGCTGCTCGCCTTCCCTTTTTTTTGCATCAAGAGCAAATACGAAACTATAACGGTCCTGGTCGTGTGGTTTATGTCATTTATTTTTTGCAGCTTTAAAAAATTTATGTAACTTCTTAAATCCCTCCTGTAGGCGTCTATGGTATTCCTTGACAGCCCTCTCTCCACCGACAAAAAGTCCAGGAATTCCAAAACCAGGTCCTCCATAAAATATCCTCCCGTTTCCGGTCTTAATAAAATATTCCATAAAGGATTCCCCAATTCCTTCTTAAAAGAAAAAGCTCCCAAAATAATTTGTCTTGGAAGCGCTGTAAATCTTTTACACATACTGGGTTAACATTTTTATAAAAAGCGGGGAAACGTAGCCTTCAATCAAGCCCGCCAGGACCAGCATAATGCTGAAAGTCAAATTGAACAGCATATAACCCATTAAAAGCTGCGTATAGTTTTCCGACGGTAGTTTCCTGCGGTTCTTTAACACCGTAATGGAAAAGGTAATACCGGCTACGCCCATCGATAAAATCGCCGGGATTATGATTATATTTTGCGGTAATATGGACAAAAGCGAAAAAATTATTCCCTTTATTCCCAGTTCGCCTATGAAAAACCCTACCGTAAATCCAAGTACAAACCCGCGAAAAAAAATTAAGGCCAGGATTAGCGGTAAACCTATTACCGTTAGGCCCAGAACGCACAGTGCCAGAGCCGTCTTCAGGTTATTGGACATAGATATATAAAATATCGTGGAAGAATCCACGTCTATATTTTTTATGTTGGCGAAAAATCCGTTGATAAAATCCAGAAGATCTTTCATCTGGTTTTCGGACATCATGTTTACCTCAACGCTTCCAAAGACAATGCCGGATATAAATACGGCGGAGAGCAATGCGTATAATCCTATATTTTTTTTAAAATAATCCGTTAAAAGCCTGGGGAAATAATTCAAAAGGATCCCCTCCCGTCCCATTTCATAAAAATATTTATGCCGGAAGAGAGGGGAATATGCTAAATTAATATCTTCCCGTAAAAACCTCCGCCGACCGATTTGAGCTTCAACTCGCCCTGCCTGCCCTCCATTTTTGTTAAGCCCCTTCTATGAAACGGTAAGCCAGCAGGAGTCCCACTATGGTTTTTGCGTCCCTGATTTGGCCAGTATAAACTTTTTCAATGGCCTCTTCAAACGGAACTTCTTCCATCTGGATGTACTCATCTTCGTCGGCTTCTTTGGGTTTACTCTCAAGATCCCGTGCCAGGAACAGATGCATTATTTCGCTGGAGAACCCGGGAGATGTATAAAAATCGGTTAAATGCCGCAGATCCCGGGCAAAAAAACCGGTTTCTTCCATCAATTCCCTCTGGGCGCATTCCTCTTTATCTTCGCCTTTTTCCAGCTTTCCAGCGGGAATTTCAAGGAGGACGCTCTCCACGGGCTTTCTAAACTGCCTTACCATCAACACTTCTTTTTTTTCGTTCATAGCCACCACCGCCACTGCGCCAGGATGGTCTACAATTTCCCTGGTAGAGGTTTTGCCGTCGGGAAGCCTCACTTCCTCGATCCGCAAGTTCAATATCCTGCCTGAAAAAACGGTCTTGGAGTTTAACGTGGTTTCAAAATACTCCATTTTCTCATCTCCCAATTGTAATAAATTTTTATGGGGCACATATAATATTTTAGGACAAGTCAGGGGGGTGGTAAAGATGGAATACATAATTTTTAAAAACGGATTTTACCTGGTGGGCAAATTTCAAGACATACTCAGATTTTTGAGGGAGAAAGCCAGATTTTACAAGACGGTCAAGGATATGATAAGGTCGGAGCTGAACTGAACCTTTCGCATATTTTACATGGTTTTATCTAACAAAAACGCCATTAGTCTGTACTTGCCCATGATGGTGTCTATATCGTCGATGTATATAAAATTTTTCTGTTCCCTTATTTTTGCGGGGGTTGAACTCGACTTCTGAACCAATGCCACCGCTTTATTGAGTTGGAGTAACCTGTCAGCCATTGCCTCTATGGTCGGGTGGTCCACGTCCCTCACTATGATAAAAAAGTCAGCCGGCTCCCGGGGTATGCCCTCGAATTCGGGGGCTGCAGCGCCCTGAAAAGAATTAAATTGCTTCATGTCTTCCGAATCTAAAACCCCGGCTATTTCTTTATTTAAATTTTCACTTACAATATCGGGACTTACTGCGGTTATATAACAAACCTGGGCTCCCGTCTTTTGTAAATAATTCACAATATCTTCAGAGTCCTTTTGAGCAACCGGTTCCACGATCGCTACCTTTTTCCCCGCCAGTCTGTCTTTGAAGAACATCTCAAAAAATTCTTCCAGAAACTTGTAATCATTTTCTCTGATTTTTTTTATTTTTTCAAGCTCGCGCTCTCTCGTTCTATTTTCATTCTTAAGCTGATGAAAATCCTGCTCGAGTTTATCGATGGTCCTTTTTTGCTGTTCCACCAGGACTTTATCGCTGTTTGCCGTAAAACCTACGGCGATGCCTATCCCCAGCGATAGAAAAACCGCCGTCAGCAAAATCGCAAAATGTTTAAGGTTGTACACGGAAATCACCTCCGGCCTATAACATTCCCAGCATTGACCTTACCTGAAGCAGCATCAATCTCAGGAGATGTTGAAATACCGGGGAGGTGGTGCCCAGGACCAGCAGGGGGAAAAATGCCGCAAAGCAGACTGCGGCTAAGTATTTGATCTTTAAGTTACTTCTGTAGAGCTTATTTACTCCCTTCGCGTCAATCAAAATATGTCCCACTTTTAACCGAACCAGAAATGTGGACGCCATGCCATGCCTCCCTTTTTCCAAAAAGTCGATTATATTTGTGTGAGTGCCCACCGCCACAATCAGGTCGGCCTTTTTTTCGTAAGCTAATAGCAGCGCCGCATCTTCGCTGGTTCCCGGCATGGCAAAGATGTGAGGAGTTAAACCCTTGTTTTGAAGTCGTTCAAGACCCGGCGCTCTGCCGTCCATATAAGCATGTATCACCAGCTCGGCCCCGCACAAAAGACCTCTATCGCTTATGCTATCCATATCCCCCACAATCACGTCGGGTTTTAAGCCGAATTCCAGTAGCGCATCGGCTCCACCGTCCACCCCTATTAAAATCGGTTTCATGTCTTCAATATAAGAAGCCAGAGCCAAAAGGTCTTTTTTATAATCCTTACCTCTAACTACAACCAAAACCTGCCTGCCCTCTATTCTGGTTTTGAGATCCGGGACCGGGAAACTTTCGGATAAAATGTTTTTCTCCATGCGTATAAATTTCATGGTGTTCCTGACGAATTTTTCCAGTTGAATACTATAATTCTCCTTTGACTCATTCATTTTCAAATCGATGAATTTTTTATCGATCAGCTGCCCCTTACAAAACAATTTTTTATTGACAAATATTGAAGCGTCGTCTCCTATTTCTATAAGATCTCCTTCCTTAATGCCGCGGAATCCTCCTTCCACATCGACTATAGGAATGCCGTAATCACATAAAATTTTCGGTCCGTAGTT
This sequence comes from Thermorhabdus hydrogeniformans, assembly GCF_049310025.1. Taxonomy (NCBI): domain Bacteria; kingdom Bacillati; phylum Bacillota; class Clostridia; order Thermosediminibacterales; family Tepidanaerobacteraceae; genus Thermorhabdus; species Thermorhabdus hydrogeniformans. The sequence continues at coordinate 65,693 of NZ_JBJYKD010000002.1, forward strand.
TAAAAAGGTTCCGCTGATAGACGGTTCAAAGTTTACAACCGCTTTAACCTTATTTTTTATCATTTCTTCGGCCGCCAGTTCATCGATGTCTTTATGGTTGATTACCGCAACTTGACCCGGCTTAATTCTCTTCAAAAGATTTTTTGTCTTTCTGTCCACGACAGCACGTCCGGCAGCAATCATATAAACACCTCTAAGAGGTTACTAAAATTATTATTCCATTTGAGCCTTTAAAAATACAAACGAAAAAAATTATAATATTTATTCAATAAATAAACACCTCTCTTTCGTAACAACGAACAAGAGGTGTTTGGCTGAAAAATTTACAAATGCCGGTTGGAAAACGCCATTTTTAAAACGGCCGACGCATATTGTTAAAACCCCTGATAAATCCGGCTAACAGACTTTCCTTTCCATTCTCAATTTGTCCGAAATCATGGCAATAAATTCGGAATTGGTGGGCTTGCCTTTATCCTTCGGGATGGTATAACCGAACAGATTATTTATGGTCTCAATACACCCCCTATTCCAGGCCACCTCTATGGCATGCCTGATCGCCCTTTCAACCCTGCTGGGCGTGGTGTTGTACTTGTTCGCTATGGTTGGATAAAGAACTTTCGTAACGGCCGAAAGCAATTCCACATTATTGATGACCATATATATGGCCTCTCTCAAGTAAAAATAACCCTTTATGTGAGCTGGAACGCCTATTTCATGGATGATATTTGTAATCTCAATTTCCAGGTTATTCTTCTTTTCTGCGGGGGCTGCAGGCATTTTATGTTTTTTGACAACGGTATTCCCGTCGGCCAGTTCGCGCACACGGTCTATAAGTATGTTTAAATCAAAGGGCTTTACAATATAGTATTCGGCTCCAAGGCTGATAGCCTTTTGCGTAATCTTGTCCTGACCCACAGCCGAAAGAACTACAATTTTCGGCTTTTTGGGATTACTGGCTAATTTTTCTATAACCCCCAGACCGTCGAGATTGGGCATAATGAGATCCAGTATCAACACCTGCGGAGACAGCTCCTCAACTTTTTCCAGGACTTCCAACCCGTCATAAGCCATTCCAATCACTTCCATATCGGCCTCGTTCTGAAAGAACTCACACAGCATGTCACAAAATTCTTTGTTGTCATCGGCTATTAATATTTTGATTTTTTTTGAACCGTTCATAAAAGACCCCCCTACATTTTTGTTAAATTTTAATATTTTTTATATTCGACAAACAATGGAATAATCCTCCTATAATACCAAAAAATGTTTCAAAAATTAACTAAAACCTGATGTTCCGAGTTGAGTTTTGATATTTCCTCCAGCATCCATTCGGCAAAGACTCCGTATCCCCTTGTGGGGTCGTTGACAAACACATGCGTTACGGCCCCAACCATGTAGCCGTTCTGGATGATGGGACTGCCGCTCATGCCCTGAATAATGCCCCCGGTCTTTGCTATGAGTTCCGGGTCGGTAATTTTTATTATCATTCCCTTGCTGCTGGGATACGATTGCTTCATAATTTTTTGTATTTCTATGTCGTATTCCTCGATTTTTTCTCCTTCCACCACCGTCAACATTTTCGCACTGCCTTCGCGGACCTGTGAAATAGGAGCTATCGCCATCATCGGGTAACGGGGGTTTTGAATGGGTTTATACACCTTTCCAAATATACCAAATGAAGTATTGGCCAAAATATTGCCCAGGATTCTTTCTTCGTGGACAAATACACCTCTCTTTTCTCCCGGCTGGTTTTTTCGACCCGGCGTTATTGAGATTACTTTAGCCCGTATAATTTCACCTTCACCCACTTCAATGGCCCTGCCCGTATCGGCATCGGATATTATATGGCCCAGCGCACCGTAAAACCCCGTGCCGGGGTCGTAAAAAGTTAACGTCCCTACTCCTGCCGCGATATCTCTAACCCACAGACCCAACTGGTAAACACCCGTATTACTTTTGACAGCACTGAGTTTGGTTTCAAAGACGCTGTCGTTTCTCTTGACGGAAAGGGTTACAACCCTGTCGCCATCTTCGTTGACCACTTTGGACATATCTTCTGCCTGAAATATTTTTTTATTATTTACCATATATATTACATCGCCGACTTGAATACCGGCTTCCTGGGCAGGGTAATGTCTTTGTCCATTTTGGTCTATTACCGACGCCAGGCCGACGACTATTACCCCGTTGGGCCTGAGTTTCACTCCGACGGAATGTCCGCCGGGAACCACCCTTATTTCGGGCAATACGTGTACCTGCATTTTTTTAACGGGTATAATTCCCAAAAACCTGAATTCCAGGTTGTAGGTCCCGGTTTTGGAAGAATGCAATATCAGCGGATTTTTCAGGTTAACGGTAAGTCTTTTTTCAGGAGAAAAGCCGTTTATCGTCAAATATCCTTTTTGTCTGCATGATAGATTAAAGGTCAAAGGCACATTTAGCTCAATTCTCTGTTCCCTGCCCTCCAAAATTCGAATCTCAGCGGGAAAGTCATAAAAACTGTAAAAATCAAGGGCAAATGCCGCAATTATTATTCCCAGAGCTATTAAGATGCCCAGGGTTTTTTTGGCTCTCATATTTTGCAAGATGTTCACTCCCTGTTCTTAATAAAAAATGGGGTCTGAAAAATAAGATAACCTTTCTGTATGTTTTTATACCGCTGAGGGTAAAGCAAATTTTACAAAAAAAAATAAGCCATAATAGGCTTATCGAGCGTTTTTTATATTGTCGGCCAACTTTAGCATTTCCCTGGCGTGAGCCAGCGTGTTGCCGGTTATTTCGGCTCCACCCAGCATTCGAGCCAGTTCGTTTACCCTGTCTTGACCCCTGATTTCCGAAACTCTGGTATATGTTTTTCCTCCCAGAGTTTCCTTTTTTATTAAAAAATGAGCGTCTCCAAGGCTGGCAATTTGCGGGGAGTGGGTTACGCATAATACCTGATGACTTTTTGCTATCCTTGACAGCTTCTCCCCCACAATCTGAGCTGTCCTTCCACCGATGCCCGCATCAATTTCGTCAAATATAAGGCAGGGTATATTGTCGACTTTCGCCATTATATTTTTTAACGCCAGCATTATCCGGGATGCTTCGCCGCCCGAAACAATTTTTGCCAGTGGCTTTAGCGGTTCTCCGGGGTTTGTGGATATTAAAAATTCCACCCGGTCAAACCCGTCTCTTGTTATTTTATATCTCCTGCCGTTTACTTCTAACCCCGAATCGTCTTCTTCCCACTTAAAGTTAACTGCAAATTGAATTCCCTTCATGCCCAGATCCTGTAATTCTTTAGAAATATCGCGTTCCAACCTGGCAGCTGTCTTTTTTCTTGAATTATGCAGGGCTAGAGCCTTCTCAACAAGAGATTTGTTGGTAATTTTTAACTCTTCCTCCAATTCTGCGATTTCGTCATCGATATTTAAAACATCATCCAGTCTTGCCGCAGCTTCTTCCTTATACTTCAACAACTCCTCAATGCTCATGTTGTACTTTGCCTTTAGCCTGTCCAGCAATTCCAGTCTTGATTGTATCTCGTTTAACATTTCCGGGTCAAATTCCACGGATTCCTTGTAATTTCTGATGGCCGACGCTGCGTCCTGGAGCTCGTAAAGCATGTTTCTTAAAGTCTCGGAAAGAGAGTCTGCGGGTTTAAAATATTTTTTTATTTCTTCCAGATGGCTTATTATTTTGCCCAGATTATCTATAATCGAAGGGGCTTCATCCCCAACATATAATAAGGAATATGCGAGCTCCAGTGCCGCAAAAATCTTCCCGGCGTTTTCCAGCACCCGCCTTTTTTCTTCCAGTTCCTCATCTTCACCGGGTGTTAAACGGGCTTTTTCTATTTCGTCTATTTCATATTTTAATATATCTTTATGTCGGCGGAGTTCCTCGCGTTTTTTAACCAGGTCCTCTACTCTTCCAGCAAAGGTTCGTGACAGTTCATAAATCCGGGTTACATCCTCTTTTGCCGTTAAAACCTCTTCTCCGCCCAGCAGATCAAGAAGTTTCATGTGAGTCTCGCTTTCCAGCAGCGATTGATGCTGGTGCTGGCCGTGAATGTCAATTAAATATCTCCCCAGTTTTTTAAGGACCGAAACCGGTACACTTCTGCCGTTGGCCCTGCAATAGTTCCGGCCCTGTTCGGTTATTTCCCTGGTTATGATAATTAAGCCGTCTTCCGCCTCGATTCCATACTCTTTAAGCAAATCCCCCAAGGCTTCGCCGTCGCAATCAAAAACGGCTTCCACCACGGCACTTTGCTTTCCGGTTCTGATGTATTCGCTGGAGGCCCTTTCCCCGATTATCATATTCACGGCATCTATTATTATTGATTTGCCGGCCCCCGTTTCTCCGGTTAAAATATTCAACCCGCCCTTAAAATCGATCTCCAGGTCATCTATCAAAGCGAAATCTTTGATATGGAGTTTAAGGAGCATGGAGCCGCCTCCTTATCTCATGATGTTTTCAAACTTTTCCATTATCTCTTTGACGGCCGCTTTTGACCTGGCTATTACCAATATGGTGTTGTCCCCCGCAATGGTGCCTATTATTTCTCGCCAATTGAGGCCGTCAATGGCTTCCGCGGCGGCTGATGCAGTCCCCGACAATGTCTTTATGACGATGAGGTTCTCAGAAGATTCCATGCCTATTATAGATTCTTTAAACATTCTGAGAAGCTTATCTGAGATAAAAGATGTTCTCTCGGGTTCAGCATAGCAATAATGTTCATTGTCCCTTAAAACTTTTATCAGCCTCAATTCTTTTATATCCCTGGAGACCGTCGCCTGAGTGACATTGAAGCCCTGTTTTCTAAGTTCTTCGGCCAATTCCTCCTGAGTCTCGATGGGCTTTTCTTTAATTATTTCTCTGATTTTCATATGTCTCTTGGCTTTCAAGTATCCACCTCCTCCGGCTTAAAAATTCATCAATCATTGAGACTGCTTTCCGTCAGCTTTTTTCTCAATACATCATAAAAACTTCTATTTTTTAACCTGATGAGTTTGGTATAGCAATCGGATTTCTTTACTACCACTTCATCGCCGGGAAGCAGTTTATATCCCTGCTGTCCGTCTACCGTCAGCATGATATCTGGATTTTCAGCCACTACCTGCACTTTTATGATATCATCCTTTGAAAGCACGATAGAACGGCTCTGAAGGGTATGGGGGCATATGGGAGTCAGCAACAAGACCTCCACATTTGGATTAATAATAGGGCCTCCGGCGGAGAGGGAATAGGCCGTGGAACCCGTCGGCGTAGAAATTATCAAACCGTCTGAAGGATAGGTATCGATATAGGCGCCGTTGGCGGTGGTCTTCAGCCGAACCAGCCTTGCAAAAGGGCCCTTGGTCACCACCACGTCATTTAAAGCTAGAAATCCGGCCAGCTGGCGGCCTTCCCTAATCACATTGGCTTCAATCATCATCCGCGTATCAATAAAATATTTTTTTGATTTTAACCGCTCCAGATCAACGTATAAATCTGAAAGCTCTACTTCAGTCAAAAAGCCCAGGTGGCCGATATTGATCCCCAAAATGGGAACGCCGTAAGGCGCAAGCCGCCTGGCCACATTGAGTAATGTGCCGTCTCCGCCGAGGGTGACGGCCAGATCCACATCTTTTAACGGATCCTCAAAGCCTTTTGACAGATCGGGCATATCTATGACTTTCGCAGCTTCTTCCGGCAGCAGTACATCGAACTTGTTCTCCAACAGCCAATGAACGATATTGCGGACGATGCCGGTGGAATTTTTTTTGGACAGGTTTGGAAATAAGCCCACCTTTGTCATTTAATCACCTCTTGTCAAAAACCCGACGATAAAACCTAATAACAGGATGCCTGCGTACCACACAAAGCGATGAAGTGAAATCAAAGTTTTCTTCTCAAGGATGGAGTATTCCACTTTTTTTATTTCTTCATTTTCCATATCCACAAGGAGCAAACCATCGGGCCTGTACACCATATAATATTCCAGCAGTTGGCGGCGGGTAGCAGGAAATCTGGGTGAAGGGGCTTTTTCGCCGGTTTTAACTTCCGCCACATAAATCTTATTTCCCTTCTTTACTATAAAATCCGCCTTTACACTGGCCTTATAAGGTCTACCGTCAACCAGAAGGATATAGGATACCTCCTTTTGGAGGTCAATGACTTCAAAGCCCTGCTTCTCAAGCAATTTAGCAGCCCTGATTTCACTTTTTTTGGCCTTCCGGATCTTTCTTTTCAGTTTCGCTTTCCGAAGAAGATTTAAAATAACTACTGTACAGGCCGCTCCCAGAACAGCCCAGAAAAAGCCCACAGCTACATGATCCATTTCAAACCTCTTTTTTACTATTCTATAAAAAATTTAAAATTCCTCTCAAAAAAGTTCCATATGAGCTTCCCGGACAACCTTTTCTACATCGGGCAGCGAACAGGCCGGGCGTTTCTTAAACCAGGCCAGAAATTCTATATTGCCTTTAGGACCTGTAATAGGCGAAAATGTAAGACCCCATACAAAAAAATTTACCTCACCTGCGCTGGAAAAAACGTTTGTTATTGATTTTACATGTAAGTCCCTGTCTTTGACAACACCCTTTTTCCCCACTTCCTCTTTGCCCACTTCAAATTGAGGTTTAATGAGAGTTATCAGATCTCCGTTGTCTTTTAATAAAGAATAAAACGGCTCGAATACCTTTGAAAGAGAAATAAAAGACAGGTCTGCGGTAATAACGTCAGCCAGTTCACCTATATCGTCAAACTTCAGATAGCGGGCGTTCTTTCGCTCCAAAACCATGACACGCGGGTCTTTTCTCAAACGGTAATCCAGCTGCCCGTATCCCACGTCCACCGCGAACACTTTTCTTGCTCCGTGTTTTAAAAGGCAATCGGTAAACCCCCCTGTAGAAGCTCCGGCATCTATGGCCACTTTTTCTTTAACATCGATACCAAAGGTGGACAGCGCCTTTTCCAATTTCAGGCCACCCCTGCTGACATAGGGGATGGTTTTCCCCTTGACGGAAATGGAACTTTCCGTGTCGACCATGGTACCGGGTTTATCCACCAGCCTGTCGCCCACATAAACATTGCCTGCCATTATTTCCACTTTTGCTTTTTCCCTGCTTGGGAAAAAACCTTTTTTTACCAATAATACATCCAGTCTTTCTTTGCAGCCGTTCACCCTATAATTCACCTCCTGGACGTATCTCTTTTTCCGCTTATACCGGCAAGGATGTCAAATCCAAGTCGCTGCTTTATCGTGAAAACGACCAGGGCCACGTTATGCACAACTTTTTTTGAATTATTTATGGCAATCCCTTTGCCGATGGCCTTGCCGCCTATGGTAAGGGTAGATATAATTCCAGCCATTAAAATGCTCAGTGCCGTTTCATTTATATGTTTTGCCATTGCAAGAGCCTTTAACACAATTGCCGCCCCCGCCGCGCCGCTCAGGATACCACAGATATCTCCAACCACGTCGTTGCAGAAATTTGAAACTATGTCGGCGTTTCTTATAAGCTTAACGGCTTCTTTGCCTCCGGGCACCCTGTCGGCCGCCATGGCATGAAACGGTGTTTCGCTGGCTGAGGTAACGGCTATACCTATTATATCAAAGATTATGCCGATGGCAATTATGACCAGTAAAACGAAAATTGAAATAAATATATTAAATCTATCCATTAACGTTTCCGATATAAAACTAAAAAAAACGGATAACACAAAAGCCAGCAAGAACACCCTGTATACCCATCTGGCTTTTATGCTCCCGTTATTCTCAAAGTTTTTTCTCCTATTCGTCATCTCATGTTTATTTTTTTTTCGCGAATCGGAGTTCAAATTTTTCCCTCCGGTATTTTTATCCGAAAACAGGTGGTAGTGAATTGAGTAAATTTTGTGGCTTAGGTCTAGCTGGATTTCCCAGGCAGACATCCCATCGTCGCCGACAGGACGGTTCCCCTTTAAGTCTGCCTCTGCCATGTTGCCACTGGCAGGGCTAGATTACCACTTAGTCCACACTGTAATCCTCAATTCACTTCCTTACGGAACAGTCTAGGAGCTTTCCTCACCAAAATCACTCTTCTCCTAGCCTCTTTTGCAAAAAGGGTTTCAAAGGGTATTCTCCGGAAACTGAATCGGCCAATTCAATTTCCGGCCCAATGCCTTTTTCCACCCTTTCCGCTCAAGGCAGGCTACACTGCACCCAACATCTAATCGAATGCAGGTTAACCCCCCAAGCCGTAACTCAAAATCAACAATCTTGTGTCACGAACTTGGGTCTCCACGGGAGTAGGGTCAACGCCTACATGCCATTGTAGATCGCCCCATCTCCCTTACTCCCAGCACCAACCCCCGACTGGGCGTCGGCAGCCAGCACCAGGAACTTCATCGATGTGCCCTCGACGGATTTTTAGCCCCGCCTTCAGAGAAGCGATTTTGACTAGAATACTGCACCACCTGTTTTCAAGATTCGAAGTTTATTATAGCACAAAAGATACTCCGCTTCAAATCCCCCGCCGGCCGCTACAAACCAAAAAAGATTGCCTTGCGAGATTAAAGAAGATTATGCACAAGTAATATTCTAAAGCTATTTATTGATATTTACTTTTAGGCCGCACCGGTTGACAGTAAAATGTTCTAGTATTGCCTGCTTACAAAAAAGTCTACCAGCTGTACAAAAAAATCGCTGTTTTCATACGCCGAAATTAAATCTTTGGCTTCCGCTGAGAGTCTTTCAACCAGTTCAACCGACCTGTCCAAACCGTAAATGTGCGGAAAGGTGCTCTTTTTGTTTCTCAGATCGCTGCCCACGGGTTTGCCCAGCAGTTTTTCATCACCTTTTAAATCCAGAATATCGTCCACTATTTGAAAAATCAAACCCACCTTCTCACCATAATCTTCCATGATTTTCAGGTCATCGGCAGACGCTCCCGCCAGCCGGGCGCCGGACCAGAGTGAAACCTGTATCAAACATCCGGTTTTATGAAGGTCCATATAAAATAATGTTTTTTCATCAATCATCTCACCCGATGACTCTATATCCACCACCTGACCTCCAACCATGCCGTAACTGCCGGCCGCTGTGGAAACCTTTTCGATGACGTCTATGACGGCTGACGGAGACACGCCTTCTATATGGGAGTTTTGTGCTATAACCAGAAAGGCATGGGTCAACAGGGCGTCTCCCGCCAGCAAAGCTATGGCATCCCCAAAGACCTTATGGCAGGTGAGTTTACCCCGCCTGTAATCGTCATTGTCCATCACCGGCAGGTCGTCGTGTATCAGAGAGTAGGTATGTATCATCTCTATGCCGCAGGCTGTCGGCAGGACCTTTTCATACGGCAAACCGAAAAGCTTTGCCGCCTCGATTACCATGATGGGCCTGATGCGTTTTCCGCCGGCCATGGCGCTGTACCGCATGGCCCTGTGGATTTTTTGGGGAAAAGTATCTTCTCGCGGAAGGTAGTGGTCCAGGGCGGACTCAATTATCCTTGCCTTTTCTGTCAGACTGCGTTCAAATTCATTCAATTTTTTCCTGCCCTCCATCGTAGTCTTTAAATACCAGGTTCCCATTTAAGTCCTTCATAAGAATCTCAATTTTACCTTCGGCTTCATCCAAAATTTTTGAGCATATCTTTGTCAGTGCTATGCCTTCTTCAAAAAGCGTCAGAGCCTCTTCCAGCGTCAAATTCCCTTTTTCCAGCCGTTCAATAATCTGTTCCAGACGATTTATGGCTTCTTCGTATTTATATTTGGATGCCACGCTTAGCCCCCCTTTTTTCGGAACCCTTTACTTCGCATATCAGGTTGCCGTCCGAAAGTAAAACCCTTACCATATCCCGGTCTGCCACATCCTGTATTTTCGTTACAATCTTGTCAGTACCTGCAATCTGGCAGATGCTGTAGCCTCTCTCCAGTATGGACAGCGGATTTAAGGCCTGCAACTTGCCGATGTGATTTTTAAACAACAACCGGCGGCTGTCTATCAAAATCTTAGTTTCTTTTAATAGTCTTTTTGACAGCATATCAAGGGTCAGCCGGAAGTTTACAATAAGATTTCCCGGGCTGGTAAATACTGCGGAGCGCCTGGCATATTCAAGCTGCTGCCTTTTTATGTTTACAAACCCCACGGCGGCATTTATCAATCTTGCCCGCAAGCGCACAATATCGTTTTGCAACCTGCTTTTTTCCGGCACCACCATTTCCCCTGCTGCGGAAGGTGTCGGCGCCCTTTTGTCAGCCACGAAGTCAGCTATGGTAAAATCTGTTTCATGGCCCACCGCGGATATTACGGGGATCTTTGAATGAAATATGGCTCTCGCCACTTTTTCCTCATTGAAAGCCCAGAGTTCCTCGATGGAGCCTCCCCCGCGGCCCACAATGATCACGTCGATGTCTTTAAAACAGTTCATGTCCCTCAATGCCGCACATATTTCGTCGGCGGCTTCTCTCCCCTGGACCAGCACCGGTGCAATCACTATGTCGACATTCGGGAATCTTCTTTTAATGACGGTTAACAGATCTCGAATGGCTGCACCGGTCAGGGATGTGATAAGGCCGATTTTTCGGGGCAAAAAAGGGATCTCCCTTTTTCTGGCCGCATCAAACAGACCTTCTTTTTCAAGCTTTGCCTTTAGTTTTTCGAAGGCCATGTGCAGGGCCCCAATGCCATCAGGCTCCAGGTCCTCCACATACAGCTGGTATTCGCCGGTTTTTTCAAAAACGCTTATCTGTCCCAGGGCTATTACCTTCATGCCATTTTCCGGATAAAAAGGAAGCAGAACATTCTTGCTCTTGAACATAATGCACCGGATCTGGGCCTTTTCGTCCTTTAAAGTAAAATACATATGCCCGGATATGTGGTGTTTAAAATTGGATATTTCTCCTTTTACATAAACATGCCTTAATACCTCGCTGGAATCAAAGAGATTTTTTATTATCTGCGTCACTTCACTTACGGTCAAAACCGGTGTCAATAGCCAGTCCTCCCAGTTTAAAATTAATCAATTAACCGACTTTCCTCTTTCTTTTGCAACCGTCCCGAGGATACCGTTGATAAACTTATACGATTGTTGTTCCCCGTATTTTTTTGCCATCTCGACGGCTTCATTGATGGAAACACTCACCGGTATATCTTCACAAAAGAGCATTTCATAAATGGCCAGCCTCAGTATATTGCGATCCACGGCCGGTATGCGCTCTACCTTCCAATCCACCGAATAGCTTTCTATTATTGAATCTATCATTTTAATATTCGCCAGGACGCCTTTTACTTCTTCAAACATAAATTCTCTTTGAACCTGGTCTACAGGTCTTGTCACGGCTATTTCGGCGGCCTCTTCTATGGTGTTATCACCCAGATCCACTGCAAATAAAATTTTAAAAGCATTTTCTCTCGCGATTTTTCTGCTCAAAAAACAGCACTCCTTTACCTGTTACCGGGAGGTAATATTTTGTCCAGTATATCTCTCAGGCTTTCTCTGCCATCGATGATTTTACCGATATAATACCCTACAATTGCGCATAAAACAATAAACGCGGTTTTCAAAAAGCCAAAGACCAGTATTATTATCCCAATTATAATCCCAAGGATTGCTCCCAGAATCTTCCCGCGGTGTTCCTGCCAGTTTTCGGGAAAAAAGTCCATTCTATCACCTCTTATTTTACCGTTCTCTGTTTATACGGGTTATAAATGTTGTCTACACTTATGCGCACCTCTCTTACCGTTATACCAGCCGTGTTTTCAATATGTTCCTTTACCGCCTTTTGAAGCTCGGAGGTCATCTCCGGAATTATTGCGTCATGAGTCACTACAAGCCGCAGAAATACGGAAACTCCGCCATCGTGTCTTATAACATTTACCTTAACATCTTTCACCTTTTCTATATCCCTTGTAATCTTCAGCACCAGATTTTCAATGGCGGTTAAGGAAATACTGATATTCCCCATATCGCCGCTTTTTACAACGGTCTCTCGACGGCGGCGGGTTTTCAAACCTGAAAATAAAAGCCACAGGCTTGCAACAAGAAACACCAGCCCTACAAGTCCCACTTCCCACCGCCCGTGTAACGCAGCAACCCTTGTCCAAAAATTCTGCAAATCAATCAGGCCGCCGGAAAAAAGGATGGCAGTAACCGAAACAAGCGCCAGGGCCAGCATACAGACAGTTAAAATAATTCTGTCGAAAAGATTCATTTCATGACTCCTTTCAATGGAAATTAACCCCCTGAGCACATCAGGGGGTATTATCACTTTACCCTACCCTCTTCTTCTTTCACGGGTTGGCCGAAATTAACGCCCTGTACGTGGATGTTGACTTCAACCACCGACAAACCCGTCATATTCTCAATAGCCTTCTTTACATTTTCCTGGACATTCCACGCCACCTCAGGTATACGAACGCCGTAGTTCACAATTATGTACAGGTCTACGGCCGCTTCTTTTTCTCCGACTTCAACTTTTACGCCTTTAGAAAGGTTTTTACGGCCAAGTATCTCGGCTATTCCTCCCACGATGCCGCCGCTCATGCCCGCAACACCTTCCACTTCCATGGCGGCAAGACCGGCTATTACGGCCACTACCTCGTCGGAAATCTTTATAGAACCCTTCTCAGTGGAACTTTCTATTTTCTCGTCATCCATTATTTTCTCCCTCCAACATTTAAGTCCAATGATTATTATAGCAAAAAAATCTCCGTATTACAATTAATTCCTCTACTTTCCTACTTTCTTTCTATTATGGTAATTTTGTCAATCGGTATGCCGGTGGTCCTGGTTACAATATCCGTAATCTGGGCCACATCCTTGGGCTGAAGACCCGCGGCTTTTATCACCACATTGGCAACATCGTTGGATAAAAATATAACCGCGTCTTCAAAGCCCTTTGCTTTTATGAGATTTTCAACTATCATTTCCTTCTCCACTTTTTGGGATAACGCAATAAGGTCAGCCTGGGCCTTATCCCTGGATTGCTGGGCGGCGTTGGGGTTGTTTATGAGTTCTCGCAGATAATCGGCTTCCTGGCTTCTCAAACGATCCCTTTCTAATTTATAATCGATAAAAAAATCATTCTGGTTGTCTTTTATTTCTCTTCCAGCGTTGGGAAGTTCATCGCCCCGCGTAACCGAAACCTTTTCGGCTTCCGCCGGACCCGGCGCCTTCTCGTTTACCACTTTCGGATAACCGCCCGCAAACATTAAATAAACAGAAATGATAAATATGCAGGTAAATAATATTATAAGCAGAGTCCTTTTCTTTATTAAGAAGGCCATTTTACTCCCTCCTTTATGGTTTTATTGTGCCAGGACTTTAACCTTGTAAAGCGGGATGTCGAGCAGAGTCGCAGTAGCTTTTGTAATTTTTTCCACAACCGATGAAGACGAAGCCCCCTCGGCCACTATAAGCACTCCCTTTATCTGCGGAGTCATTTTTTTCAATACCAGAGGCTCATCCTCCCCTCCCTTTCGCAATACCACCGCCTGCTTGTTCGACTGGGTTTCTATAATTGTCCTTACCCCCCCTTCATTATCTTTTTCATCGGTGGTTCTCTCACTGCTCTCAACATTAAAAGCCGGCTCCACCTGTGTTTCGTTTTCCAGCGCTATCGCCACGTCCACTTCGCCCACCCCTTTAACTTTTCCCAATATCTCCACCAGTTGCTTTTCCAATTTTGCTTTGTAAGCATCTCCTTCATCAAGCAAATTCTCCTGAATCAATTTGGGATTTTCAGAAGGGGCCCTTGAGATAGGCTTCGAAGGTATGATGAATTTGCTCAACGACAAAAACAAAAATCCCATTGCAAAAAGTGCCAGAAGTTGAGAAATTACCTTATTTTTTGGGTTCTTCAACCATTCGATGAAAATTTTTACTTTATTTTGTTCATCCACGGCTATCCCTCCAATTCCAGAAATATATTTTTTTCCGGAACATCAAACTGAGATTTAATGTATTCTTTCAATTTTGTCAGCTCATTTATGGCATCCCCCGGCGGCGCTTCTCTTTTTGCACCCTTCTTAATGTTTCCGACCTCCACCGAAATTCTCTTCCATCCCGCTTTATCATCACCCGACCTCCGTCGCAGCAAAACCCGCAATGTCGCTATTTTCCCAAAATCCCGGTTATTCCTGTCCTCCACCATTTCAATTTCCACGTCTTTTACCTCAAACGGGCTGTTTTGCTCTATTTGTTTTTTTACATAAAACCTGACATTGTCTACATATTGCTTAAACAGCAGTTCATCGTTGCTGTCTCTGAATCGGGCCGCACGGTCCATTATTTCCTGCTCATTTACAAGGTCGTTTAATTTTAACTGGACCTCCCCTAACGAGTAGTCTCTGTGTAAAAGAATCAGCAGGGGGTTTAAAATAGACATCATCACGATAAGTCCCAGCAAGACCTTAATATATTTTAACAGCCCATTGTCCGGCATTAAAAAATCCATGAATGTGGCAAACATCACCACCAAAATTATCTGTCTTATCCAGAGGCTGATGCTTTCCGGCATATCGTCACCTCATCATTACCGTGATATTCCCGGCGGCCATGATCACTGTTATCGCCACAAAAAACATCAGAGTTACAGATGCCACCGATATAAATACCAGCATCAATGAATTTCCCATGTCGTTCAGACATCTTACAACGGATTCCTCGCCCACCGGTTGGATGACGGCGCCGGCAAGTTTATATATAACTATTATGGATAGTATTTTTACTACCGGGAAGACGGTCAGCAGGAAGACCACCAGCAAGCCTGTGAACCCTATGGCGTTCTTTAATACCAGCGAACAGCTCACTATGGTGTCGACGGTATCGGAAAAAATTCCGCCGACTATCGGTATGAAATTTTTGGATGCAAATTTAGCCGTCCTTATTGAAATTCCGTCGACCGTGGCGGCCGCCGCCCCCTGCACCACGGCTATACCCAAAAAGACACTGAGGAATACCCCCAGCAGGAAAACGCAAATCTGTTTTAAAAAAGATGCAAGAAATGAAACGTGGAATCTATCGGAAATATTATTTATAAGACCTAGTATTGCAGTGAAAAATATAACAGGCAGCAAAATGTCCTTTATCCACGTACTGGCTGCCGTTACCCCCAAAAAGATCAACGGATTAAAAACCGCCACTGAGGTAATTCCGCCGATAGAAGCCAGCAGAGTAAAAATCGTGGGCATTAACGCCTGGATAAAAGACACCATTTGCTCTATTGCTTCCTTTCCGGCGTTTAGAGCCAGCGTGAAACTCTGTATGGCAATAACCATCAGCACCAGATATATAACGCTGTAGGCAACCCTGCCGATATTGTCATTTTCAAAGGCACCTTGAATATTTTTCAACACGGCGCAAACAATGGAAAGAGCTATGAGCTCACTGAGCAAAAAATAATTCGCGGATATTTCCCTGAAAGCATAGCTGATAATGCCGCGCACCAGTTCTTTTAAATTGTAAGTTTGTTTTCCTCTCAGACAATTAATCAAATCATGCAAGTTGTAGCTGGGTATGTAACCTTCGTATTTCGCATTGAGCTGTTTTAAAAAAGAGTTCATATCAGTGGTGTCAATATTTTGAAACTGCTCTTCAACGATGTCATCGCCGGCAAAAGCCGGACAAGGTCTGAAAAAAAATGTCATGGTAATAACGGCGACAAAAACCCATGCAAATTTTTTCAAGAAAATTCCCCCTCAGGGAAGGATTTTTAGAATCAGGTCTAAAACCGCCATTAAAATAGGTAGTGATAATACCATTATTATTATTTTTGCGGCGAATTCGATTTTTGAGGCCGTTGCCGAAGACCCCGCATCCCTGCAGATCTGGGCACCAAATTCCGCAATATAAGCAATGCCTATGATTTTAAATATAGTAGACATGAATACCGTGTCTATGCTGGCTCTTTGAGATAGTTCCTTTAAAATATTTATGACGGCAGCAATTTTATCGAGCATCATTAAGAAAATAATCGCCCCGATAACGATGCTCATTTGTATGGCTATTTCCGGCCTGTCTTCTCTGAGCAAAACCACAAAAATTGTTGTGACAAGACCGATGCCGACTATCTGGACAATTTCCATACAACAGCCTCCTAATAAAGTTGAAACATGGTCTTGACGTTTGAAAACAACTGGCTTATCAGTTGTATAACCATCATCAGCACAATCACCACTCCCACCAGGGTGGTCATCTGAGCCTGTTCCTTTCTTCCCGCTTCATCCAGTACTTTGCTGAGAATGGATATGACAATCCCAATCCCGGCAATTTTAAACAATATATCCACATCCATTCACACACACCTCTTATAATTCAGTATAAAAGTAAAAAGACCATAAGTCCCGTTAACACCCCGAGATATTTCCATAATCTTTCATTTTTCCTCTTCTCCTCTATTGCTGTCATTTCTTGTTGTCTTAAACTTTCCAGTGCCAATTTTATATTTCTTACCTGGTCATCCCTGTCGCTGGCCCCCAGGTACTTGCCAAAAGCCGACAATATTTCTATATCGCCGTCCCTTAGGCCGGCGTTAAAAGAAAAATCCTTTAAGGCTTTCTCCCAGGCTTCCCCTGCGGTATAACCTTCTCTCGCGGACAGGTATTTGGTTGTCTTTAAAAAAAGGTCTGCCACCTCCTTTTCACATCTCCCGCTTATGCTTTTCAGGGCCTCGGGGAGGGGAGAACATCCGTAATTTATCTCTGTTTCCAGCATGGAGAGGGCTGTTTGCAAATTTCTCAATATTTTTGGTCTCTGCTGATACAAACCGGCCACCGTAAAGCCAATCATGGTACAGGAAAAAATAACCAGCGCACCTCCTACCAGTTTAAACAGCATTTGACATCATCCCCCCGCCTTTAGTTCTATCAAACAGTATGCCGAAATCCTCCCCATCAATCACTTTTTCGAGGCTGCCCACGCCCGAGCTGAATCCCAGCACCACCAATCTTTTAAAAAAACGCCGGACTATCAATTTTCGAACCGTAGGCCTTTTTTTTATTTCATCCACATCCGATGCGTGAGCGGTGGTGATAATCGTTACACCCGCGTTTATGGCCTCTTCGATGGCCGTTACATCTTCGGGCCTTCCTATTTCATCGGTGGCGATGATATCGGGAGACATGGACCTGAGTAGCATCATTATGCCGCAGGCCTTGGGGCACCCGTCCAGTATATCGGTCCTCGTTCCCACGTCGTTTTGCGGCACCCCTTCATAGCAACATGCTATTTCCGACCTTTCGTCCACAAGGCCCACTTTGAAGCCCTTAATGTGAAATTTTTCGACCCCGGAGCTGAGCTGTCTGATCAAATCCCTCAGGAGTGTAGTCTTTCCTGCTTTAGGCGGTGATAATATGAGGGTATTATATACCCTTCCTTCTTTATCGATTATGTAAGGTAAAACCTTGTCCGCAGCTCCGGGTATTTCTCTGGCTATCCTTATATTGAAACCCGAAATAAATCTCAATGTTTTAACACCTCCGCCTTCCATCACCGTTTTTCCGGTAATGCCCACTCGATGCCCCCCCGGAAGGGTTAAATACCCGTTTTTTAATTCCTCCTCTATAGCATAAACCGATCCCTGACTTATCAGCTGAAATGTCTTGAACATATCCTCTTTTGAAACGATATACACATTCTGCCCTTTTGTAACCGGATTACCGGCAGCGGTCACCATAAAATCCTGGTTACCTATTACCAGCATCAGCGGCCTTGCCTGCCTCATCCTGATTTCTTCAAGAGAATTTAAAAGTTTTTCGGGGACTTTGCTTAAAATATGTCTTAAGTGCAGGGGGAGTATGGGGAAAATGTCTTTTTCCAGCATCTGAACCGGACTTTTCTGTTTTTTTATATCTTCCATTTCTTGTCCCCCCTTTTTATAAATTTATATTTTCCTCTGCCGCTTATTATGACAGGGGGACAAAAAAAAGAGGGTTTTAAAACCCTCTGAACTTTTACATAACCTACTCGTTTTCTTCCACTTCGTCTACATTGATGGTTTGCCTGCAATTGGGGCATTCGGCTTTTCCGTCTTTTCCTACCAGGTCTTCGTCGATATAAACCGTTTCATGGCAATTGGGGCATTCAATTTCAATGAAATCTCCCTCGTCGAAATCATAATCGTCATAATCTTCATCGTCAAAATCCTCTTCTTCCCCGTCTCCGTAAACATCTTCTTCGAGCTCTTCCAGATCTTCATCGAGGCTTTCGAGGTATTCCTGAGTTTCATCTGCCCTGGCTTCAAGGTCGTCTACAACCCCGGCCATTTCATCAAGGACGTTGATAATTTCCATCATCAGCCTTTTTTCTTTGGAATCTTCAAGCCCCAAACCATCTGCAAGCCCTCGGACATAAGAAATCCTTTCTTTAAGTTCGCTCATTTTTCTGCCTCCTTAAAATTATACTCTGCTTAAATATTCGCCTGTCCTTGTGTCCACCCTGATAACATCTCCAATATTTATGAAGAGCGGGACCTGGACAACGGCGCCCGTCTCCAGTGTAGCGGGTTTGGAACCTCCCGTGGCTGTATCTCCCTTGAAACCGGGCTCGGTCTCGGTGACTTTTAATTCCACAAAGGTGGGCAACTCTATTCCTATGGTAACCCCTTCATAAAACATGACCATAACTTCCATATTTTCCTTTAAATACTTGATGGAATCTCCCAGTTGATCCTTGTTTAAAGGCACTTGCTCGAAGGTTTGTGTATCCATGAAATAGTATGTATCCCCGCTCGAATATAAATACTGCATAGTTTTCCTTTCGATAATCGCCCGGTTCAGTTTTTCACCGGCTCTAAAGGTCCTTTCAAAGACCTGGCCCGTCTTTACATTCTTGATTTTGGTCCTGACAAAGGCGGCTCCCTTGCCGGGCTTTACATGTTGAAAATCGACGATCATAAATACATCGCCATCAATTTCTACGGTTACACCTGTTCTCAAATCATTTGTCGAAATCATTGCAATACCTCCATCCTGAACAAATTGCCTGTTATATGCATATAATATCTTTACTGGCTTTTGTCAGATCCTCACATCCATCCCCGGTTATTACAACCAGATCTTCTATTCTTACGCCTCCAAAACCCGATATGTATATTCCCGGCTCCACGGTTACAACCATACCGGGTTCAAGTTTTGTTTCGCTTTTTGAAGAAAGCCTGGGTTCTTCGTGGATTTCAATTCCAACGCTGTGGCCCAAAGCGTGACCGAAATTTTCGCCAAAACCCCGCTCTTTGATTACATCCCTTGCGATCCTGTCTACATCTTTCCCAAAAATCCCCGGTTTTATATAACTCAAAGCTTTTTTTTGAGCCTCCAGGACTGTGTTATATATATTCAGCTGGTCCCTGTCCGGTTTGCCCAAAAATACGGTTCTTGTCATGTCCGAACAATAGCACGAAAATCGCGCCCCGAAATCCACTGTCACGAAATCGCCGGCTTCGAGCCTCCTGTCTGAAGCCCTGCCGTGGGGCAGCGAACTCCGGGGACCCGAAGCTACAATGGTATCAAAGGCCATTTCTTCGGCGCCTCTTTTTTTGACGAAATACTCAAGCTCACACGCCAGATCCTTCTCACTGACGCCGGGTTTTATGTAGTTTAAGATGTGACCGAAGGCCTCGTCGGTAATTTCCTGAGCTTTTTTTATCATGTCTATTTCACACTCTTCTTTGACAACTCTCAGCTTTTCCACCATTCCGTCGGTTATCTCCGGTTGCACGGCTTTTAGATGTTGCTTGAGTTCTTCAAAGGCTTTTACGGTCAGATGGTGACTTTCAAATCCTACTTTTTGGGCCCCGGCCGATTCCAAAATCTCGGCGCAGGCTTTGAAAGGCGAAACTCCCGGTTCAAGTTCTATAATATTATAATCAGGAGCCTGATCCGCGGCCTGCTCGGCGTATCTGAAATCCGTAACAAGGGATGCCACCTGCCTGGTTATGATTATAACTCCTTCTCCCCCCGTAAAACCGCTCATGTAAAACAGGTTTTCAGGCTTGCTTATTATCATCCCATCCAGATTGCCGTCATCGAGTTTTTTTCTCAGCTTGCTCAACCTCTCTCCATACATCTCCAACCCCCCTGCTTTCAAAAACTTCTTTTACAGCCAAAGCGGCGGTTCGTACGCCTTGCCTTCCAGTCCTCACACAGCACTCTGACCCGTAACGGTGATTCTCCAGAATTCTTCTAGGGCAAATATTTCACTCAAGCGAACTTACCAGCGGGAATGTTCCCTTCCAGGGCATCTCCGATAGCCATGCTATAGTGAGTATATCCTGCCGCGTTTATTATTATTCCATCATAATTTTCCATGCACTTTTGGCTTTCGTCTACTGGGCTTCCCTTATTGTGGATTGAAACAAGCCCACCGAGATACCCATGGTCGCAGCCTTTCATCCATTTCACACAAAAAAACTCACAAATTATATTACCATATTTTTCACTTTTTGAATAGGTCAAGAACTAATTTTTTTAAAAAGCTCCACTATTTCCTGTGATACCTCTTCAATGTTTTTGCCGGTAACATCTATTGAAAAATCACAATATTTTTTATATAATTCGCACCGCTTTTCGAAAAGTTCCTCTAATTCTAAACTACTTTTCCCCACCAGCAAAGGCCTGCTATAATCTCTTCTAACACGCTCTAAAATTATGTTAAGAGGTGCTTTTAACCATATCGTAATGCCTGTTTTTTTCAGTGTCTCTATATTGTCCGGATTTGTTACAATACCACCACCTGTGGCTATCACCGTATTTAAAGAATCAGAAATTTCCTTTGTAATTTCACTTTCTTTTTTTCTGAAATATTGTTCGCCAAATTTGGCAAAAATCTCCGATACGGTCATCGACATTTTTTCTTCAATTAAAAAATCCGTATCGATAAAATTCATTTTTAAAAGCGATGCAGTTTTTTGGCCAACAGAAGTTTTACCGGCTGCCATAAAACCGATGAATATAAGATTTGATTTATCCATAATCTTTCCTCCAGAAACTTTATCTATATTTTATTCATCGGTTTGGTAACAGTCAATATATTTCTTGTTTGGAGTTAATTATCAGAAAATAACTCCTTTTTGTAAATCAATATCGGCAGCAGGAAAGATGGGAAATAAAAAAACCTCACCCTCTACGATCGAATTCATCAGGGTGAGGAAAAAACAAAAACAATCCACAATACTAATATACATTTGAAACCGGCCCATGAAGGAAACGAGTTTGACCAAACCCTGGTACACCTGCATGTTCCTTTCTAATCATTGATACACTCCCTGGAATCTCTTTTTAAATTCCTGTTCACCACTTCGAACATGGAACCCAAAGGAGGTTTCAGACCTGTCCATAGTCTGAATGCTTCTGCCCCCTGGTTGACAAGCATTCCAACCCCAGTTAGAATAGAACACCCCTTCTTTTCAGCAGTGTTCAGCAACCGGGTCTTCAGCGGGTTATAAATCACATCACAAACCAAAAGGTCGGGTCTCAATATGGTCTCGGCAACGGGCATTTCTTCAGTATTGGGATACATGCCCACCGATGTAGTATTTATTATCACCTGGCAGCTTTCTGCAGCCCGGCTCAATTCATGACTTTCCAGGGGTAGCGCTTCGGCCACTCCGTTTAAGATATTGTTTACATCGCGGGTCAAGGCTTCGGCTTTTTCAAAGGTGCGATTGGTTATAAAAATGTGTTTTGCACCTTCAAAGGCCAGAGTTACGGCCAGGCCCCGTGCGGCGCCTCCCGCCCCGATTATTAAAAAAGAGGCGTTTCTCGGGTCAATACCCCTTTCATTTCTCAAAGAGCGGATAAAGCCAGGACCGTCGGTATTGTAACCTATTATTTTATTATCTCTAACCACCAGAGTGTTTACCGCTCCTATAGCTTTGGCCAGCTCATCGATTTCGTCAATATATTTTATTACTTCGGTCTTATAGGGCATAGTTACATTGGCGCCACAGAAGTTGTATACCGGCATATTTCTTACCGCCCTTTCCAAGTCTTCAGGTTTAATCTGGAAGGGCACATAAATAAAATCAATGCCGCATATTTCAAAGGCAGTATTTTGCATTAATGGTGAAAGTGTATGCCCCAGAGGATTGCCAAAAAGGCCCACGATTTTAGTATTTGCCGATGGGATTCTCAATTTTATACCTCCCTGCTCGTACTTTTCCGTAAGCTATAGAAATAACTTTATAATAAAAGCTTTTTGAAATCAATCATTGAAAAATTCATAAAAATGGAATTACAGACTCTCATAGTTTTTTTGCCTCTTTATAAGCTCCTTATTCACTATATCATATAATTTTTCAACGGGTGGTTCAATTCCAGTCCAAATTTTAAAAGATTCCACACCTTGATTAACCATCATTCCAACGCCTGTCAATATTTCACAACCTTTGCTTCGAGCTATTTGCAAAAGTTTAGTGTGTATGGGATTGTAAACTATGTCGCATACAATCATCTTCTTATGTATTACATCTTCATCTACAGGCACTGCGTTTATATCAGGATACATCCCCACTTTTGTGGTATTAATCAAAATATCGACGTTATTATTTATTTTTTTAAGTTCATTAGATTCAAGTTTTATTGGAATGGCGCAATGTCTGATGTTATTTATGTCTATTACCAGATCAACAGCTTTATTAAAAGTTCTATTAGCTATATATATATTGCCCGGTTCGCACATGGCCAGAGTTATAGCCACAGCCCTTGCAGCACCGCCACAACCTAGTATCAATATATTTTTATTTTTAGGGTCCACCTTTTTCTCTTGCTTTAATGATCTAACAAAACCATCTCCATCTGTATTAAAGCCTTTAAGTTTATTATTTTCAAACTTTATTACATTAACTGCACCTATTAATCTCGCTTTATCATCTATTTCATCAAGGTATTTTATAATTGCTGTTTTAAATGGGGATGTAACATTACCGCCAATGAAATTTAAATACTTTATACTTTTTATTACATCCTCAAAATTCTCTGGTTTAACTTCAAAAGGAATATAAAGGTAATTCAAATTCAACATTTCAAAGGCCGAATTATGCATCATCGGTGAAAGCGTAAAAGACAGCGGATTCCCGAAAAGCCCCAAAAGTTTTGTATCTACAGAAATATTCATTTTATATTCCTCCATTCTTTTTATATTCCTCCATTCTTTTTGCAGTAAAGCTATTGTAATGTAGAGTCCACTTTGCCATTATGGCGAAAAAGCTTAACCAGGAGTCTTTCGCCCGTGTTTTGAGGATGTCTGTGTGGCGTTGGGCTGATCCCGGACATTAAGTTTAGCGCCATCGGACGACAGCAGACCTGTCAGGTCGGGATACAGCCCAATGATGTTAAGGTTTGCATTCGGATGGGAAAATCGCCATTAATAACTTCATAGACAAAAGGCATATTTTCTTGGTATTTGTGGTATTTGCAGCATATCTCGGACAATGCTTCGTTATTTACTCAAAATCAAAAACGTTCAATTCTTAACTTGTTTTTACATCCTTAGCTTTCGTTTGACTGATAGTCATGAAAATCATAAATATAAGCAGAACTAACGAAATCGGATTTGTAAATAAGCTTGTTATAAAACCCCACATGCTGTTATGTTCCATTGATAAAGCTCTTCGGAAATTCGTATCGATTATGGGGCTTAAAATTACTCCTAAAATCATTGGAGCGACAGGATAATCATACATCTTCATGAAATAGCCCAATATTCCAAACCCTATCATCCAATAAATGTCAGTAACGTTGTTATTGATCGAATAGCTGCCGATAATGGAAAGCACGATAATAATCGGTATAATTATCGCCTTAGGTATTTCGACTATTTTACTAAAAAGTCTTAGTCCCGTCATGCCAAAAATGTATAAAAATATATTTGACAATACTAAACACCCTACTATTACCCAGAAAAATTCCGGCTGTTCCCTCATCAACATAGGCCCGGGCCTTAAACCGTGAATGATCAACGCACCTATTAATATGGCGGTAACCGAATCGCCCGGAATCCCCAGAGTCATCATTGGTATATAGGCTCCGCCTATTGCGGCATTATTGGCGGCTTCCGGAGCAATTACCCCTTCGTATGCTCCCTCCCCAAAGGGACGCGATGGATTTTTGACCGTTCTCTTGGCATGATCGTAGGCAATTAACGCAGCAATATCCCCACCTGTACCCGGAAGCGCTCCAATTAATGTCCCAATCGTTGAACATCTCAGAGTAAGTGGCAGGTTTTTTAAGATCAATTTAAGATTTGGAACTATTCTATCTACTTTTTGCTTTACAGGCTCAACCTTCTGGTGCAACTGGTACAAGCTTTCCGATAACCCAAACAAACCGATCATGACAACAACAAAATTTATTCCGCCTAAGAGACTGTAGTTTCCGAAAGTTAACCTTGGTTGACCTGTCACAGGGTCCATGCCAACCAACCCAACTACAATACCCAAAAAGGCTGTAATTAAAGCTTTAATTAATGAACCGCGGCTCAGGCTCCCCACAAGGAATAAGCCCATAATGGCCAACAGGAAATAGTCTCTTGGGGCGAAATTCGTAGCTAGCTTTGAAACAATCGGGGAAGCAAGCGCCAGAACCAATATTCCAAAGAATTCACCGATCACAGATTCTGTCGTGCTTAGCCCCATAGCAATACCAGCTTCCCCTAATTTTGCCAGGGGATAACCGTCAAAGCCAGTGGCAACTGCCGCGGGAGCACCGGGAATATTCAAAAGAATGGCCGATCTGCTGCCGCCATAAACACCGCCCGTATAAATGCCCACCATTACTGCCAAAGCAGGCAATGTGTCCCACGAAAAAGTAAAAGAGATTAACAGAGAAACCGCCATGGTTACCGAAAGTCCCGGAATAGCGCCGATATATATCCCCACAAATACGCCTGCAGCAACATATAATATTAATTCCGGATTCACGAAAGGTACAAGAAATCCCTCAATACCCGTCATTCTTCCTCTCTCCCGTAAAATTATTTATGGTAGAATAACTTGAAATAGATATGCAAAGATTACTACAATTGACACTAATGTACCAAGAGATATTATAAATTTTTGAACAGGTTTATTTCTGTCAAACATGAGCATTGATATATACAGGAATAAGAAAGTTGCAAGTTTAAAATGCAATATTTCTAATACAAAAGCATAAAGTATAACCAGAACAAGAAGGATAATTACATCCCTGGAGAACAGGTACCGAAGCGCCTCAAAGGGCTTTTTTTCTGTATCGTTCCCCCTGATATAATGAATGATGAGAATACTAATCATAATAATACTCACAGCAGATATTATTTGGGGTATGAATCCCGACTCATTGTATAATCCCTGCATGATGCCTTTTAGTTTTAATGATTCAATAAAAAACGCTCCATTAATTATAAAAAGTAATAAAAGAAAATATAGTTCACCTGGATTTTTTTTAGTTCGCTGCAGTTCAAACTGCTCATTTTTTTCCTCCATATTGAAACCCTCCGTTTAACCCTATCTTCGTAAAGTCGTAAAGCAGGGGGGAATCCCGGATTCCCCCCCTTTTCCTTACTGGGCAGGTCTAGGTATGCCAAATACTTCCGGAGACTCTTTAGCATCGCCAGCATCGTAAATCAACCACGCCATCTGTGACTGCCATTCCTTCATATAATTTTTGGCTTCTTCTCCAGTGATGCCCATTGGGATTAAACCATTTTTCTGGCAATATTCCTGGAACTTAGGATCCTTAAAGGCGACATGGAAGGCATCTCTTAATTTTGTCACAGCTTCTTCAGGGGTTCCTTTCTTAACAAAGACTCCATAGAAAAAGCCCGCAGTTTTTAGAAGCTGTTTATATTGTGGTTTTATCACACCCATTGCCGGTACATCAGGAATAGCCTTAACAGGTTCATTGGTCATCACTGCCAAAGCTTTCAGATCACCGTTCTTTATATACTGGGTGGCAGCCCCGATAGCCAGGCCTGTAACATCAATCTGTTTGCCCATCAGTGCTGCAATGAGAGGGCCATCGCCATCAAAGGTAACTTTATTAAAGGTAATGCCTTCCATCTTCTTCAAGATGAGGGAGGTTACATAGGGTTGACCACCCACACCGCTTATTCCCATATTTATTTTGCCGGGATTCTTTTTGGCTGCATTGATCAGATCATCGATAGTGTTATAAGGAGAGTCCTTAGGTACAACGATAACAGTCGATCCCCTGACTGCAATGATAATAGGTTCAAAATCATCATAGCTTAGTTTGGATATACCAAGCACCTGGTACAGTTGGGGGTTTTCAGCATTAAAAAGCAGGGTATATCCGTCAGCTTTTTGGTCAAAAACATACTGTGTAGCAATAGAGCCGGTAGCGCCTGTTTTATTAGATAAAATAATGGGTTTCCCAAGCTCTTTTTCTGCTACGGGCGCAAGGAGTCTTGAGACGCTATCCGTACCGCCACCGGCACCCCAGGCAATTATTCCGTTTATGCTCTGAGTGGGGTAGGTTTCTTTTTTTGCCTGCTGGGAGCCGCAACCTGCCGCTATTATACTGGCTAACACCAGTATTAACACGATACCCGTGAACTTTTTCATATTAATCATTATAAAACTCACTCCCTTTTAATTCTAGATTGGCGCTTAAACTTTTTCCTTTTTTGTATAATTCAAAACTTTAATTTTAAAAAAAATACAATTTTATACCCACAGAATGGATATTTTTCAGCAATACAATCGGTCTTTTATGCAACACATAGTACGAAACTACTAGGCTTTGGCTGGAGGCAGTTCAGTCTGGGGCGTATATACCCACAGCAGCCATAATGGCTCGTCCCCTATACTTATATGTTGGTGGTATTCTCCTTCGGGTATAAACATTACATCATATTGTTCCATAATGGTTTCGTTTCCATCTTTATCAACGGCCTTTGCCCTTCCTTTAATAATAAAGTCAATTTCTTCAGAGTTTGGATGGTTATGCAATTGACATCCTTCACCGGGCTCAAAGATAGTTACGCCCATGCAAAAATGCTTTGAACCCACCAGTTCTTTGGTTACCAGTCGAAAGACCTTTCTTCTCATACCGGGGTCTTCAAGCCCCAACCAGATTTCTTCTGCATCTTTAAAAGTCTTCAAAAATTTCGCCATCTTATTTCTAACCTCCTGATAGTCTCACTAGTTATGTCCCCAACAATAACGCCGAAGAATGTTTTTTAATGATTTACAGTCGTTTTTTATCTCCCCCCTTCTACAGAATCTTATCTTGGCACTTTTCGGTGTAAACTGGCCAACAAAACAGTGTACTGCGGAAAATCGTTTTCTTCCTATGCTTTCTTCCGTGGTTTGTATATGTCGTTGATATTCCAGCATCCGGAAGTGGGGACCGGTTCGTTCAACATGGGAACGTCAATAAGATAGGGTTCATCGGAGTCAAGAGCTTCTTTCAATGCTTCTTTAAATTCCGAAGCCTTTGTGATCTTTTTACCCTTTACGCCATAAGCCATGGCCACAGCAGCAAAATCGGGATTGTACGGCTTACCTTCTTTCATAAACTTTGTTCCGTAAGTTGTCTTATAATGGCTGTACTCCAGACCCGCGATGGTCCCGAAGGCGTAGTTGTTCATTACAACCCATACTACCGGTATATTCATTTCAACGGCTGTAGCCATTACTGACGGTTGGGAACTGAAAGCTCCGTCTCCTATAAGGGCCATGATTTTTTTGTCGGGCTGTGCCAGTTTAGCTCCTAGAGCTGCTGCGGGGCCAAAACCCATGGTGCAAAGACCGCCAGGAGTGAGAATGGTTCCAGCTTTGTAAATAGGGAATTGCTGCCCAACACCGTTTTTATTCCAGCCCACATCGGTGACGATTATGCCGTCTTCCGGTAACACTTCACGTACTTCGGCCAAAATTCTCTCGGGTCTCAGTGGAAAACTGTCGCTTTTTACGTATTTTTCATTTTCCATATTAAATTTTTTGCGATTTTCTGCGATAGCCTGTCGTAATTCGGGCCTGCTAATTCCCTCAGGTTTTAAGTCTTTCGCCACTGCCAAAAGCACTTTTAAAGCGGCTTTTACATCGGCTACAGCCCCTATCTCAACGGGGTAATTACGGCCTATTTCCTGCGGGTCTATGTCAATGTGAATGAGTTTTGTAGGAGGTATGTTAAAAGTGACATCTCGATACCATGAACTACAGTCTGCCTCCGAGAATCTGGTTCCCAGGCCCAGAATGACATCCGCATTCCTGCTCATCTCGTTGGTAAAAGCCGTACCCCAAAAGCCCGTCATTCCTACGGTCAACGGGTGAGCATCGGATATGGCACCTTTGCCCATGAGGGTATATATAACCGGAATATCCAGAAATTCTGCGAATTCTTCCAGTTCCGAGCTGGCATCGGCAGTAATGATACCACCGCCTGCGTATATCATGGGGCGCTCGGCATTAAGTAAAAGTTTGACAATATCCTCAGCGATATCCGGGTCCAATGAAGGTTTATTAATTTTAGGTGTGTTTACTTTGGTGCGCTCAAAGTATTCGGTGGATATTTCTGCAGAAAATATATCCATAGGAACTGAAATAAGCACCGGCCCGGGCCTACCAGATACGGCCAGAGTGAAGGCCTTATCCAGGACCTCGGGAAGCATTTCCGGTCTATCTATCCTCCAGGCTCGCTTTACGAAGGGACGGTATATCTCAAACTGACCGGCATCAAGATGCATATTTACTTCCTGGTGGGGGTGTTTTCCGTAGTAATAGCTGGGGACATCTCCGGCGATAACCACCATTGGTATGGAGTCCAGGCTGGCATTGGCCACACCTGTGGTTGCGTTTGTCAAGCCCGGCCCCAGATGGACCATCAAAACCGCGGGGGTTTTGGAAGCGCGGGAATACCCGTCGGCAGCATGTGCTGCTATTTGCTCGTGTCTTACCGAAACGAATTGTATTTTGCTGTCCTTTAAGGCATCGAGCATAGCTATGACGGTATGACCGCAAAGGCCAAAGATATACTTTACGCCGCGCCTTTCGAGATAATCAACTAATTGATAGGATACAAGTTCCTTCACTTTTTTTGCTCCTTTCTTGTGTAAAAAATTTCTTACATTTTTCTTGTTATTATTGGGTAATTGTGGTAATATATTAATATAACATTATAATATTCGTTTACTTTGTCATTGCGTTTCTTTCAAGAATTTGCATTCCGAGACGCAATTCCGATATTGGAATTTGCCCTGGAGCAGAAGCCTTATCACCGACTGCAAAAGTTAAATCTGAACCGAAAAGCCAGCCGGCCATTCGAGTAATTACTCCGAGCCCCCCCATGGACATAGTGATGATGGGGGGTGCGGGCATTTCCATGCGGGCTCGAAGCGTGGCGATGAGGAGGTTCAGTACATCTTCTTCATTTTTGGGCATGACGGCAACCTTTACAATGTCGGCTCCGCTTAAAATCTGCTGCCGAATCTTATCTAACAAAAAGTCTACCGAAGGTGTTTCTTTGAAGTTGTGATAGGAAAGGATCAAGGCTACACCGTTCTTTTGAGCCGAATCTTTTATATCCCTGATATTTGCTTCCCCGCTGATGAGTTCTATGTCTACCACATCGATCTTTCCTGTAGCAATTACCTGTTTTACGATATCATAGCGTATCGAATCCTCCACCTGTTTAAAGCCGCCTTCCAGGTGACTGCGGAAAGTAAATATTATTGGAATTTCACCAGCATTAGCCCTTAGAAACTCCAGGGCTTTTTTCACTCTTTCAATGTCACAGGCTCCATCGTAGTAATCCACCCGCCACTCAATGATGTCCGGCGAAAGCTCAACAATTTTCTCTACTTCATGCTTAAAGCCTTGCTCCTCGGACGCCACCAGTGGTATACACACCAGGGGCTTATCGCCACCGAGAACTTTATTCCGAAGAACAATCGG
Organism: Thermorhabdus hydrogeniformans; assembly: GCF_049310025.1. Taxonomy (NCBI): domain Bacteria; kingdom Bacillati; phylum Bacillota; class Clostridia; order Thermosediminibacterales; family Tepidanaerobacteraceae; genus Thermorhabdus; species Thermorhabdus hydrogeniformans. Next base: position 95,537 of record NZ_JBJYKD010000002.1, read on the forward strand.
GGTTTTAGCCTGTAGTCTCACAATGAGAACCCTCCTTTTCCTTATTTTTATTGCCATACTTTTCTTCAATAATCGCCTTGGGTAAAAATCTTTTTTCCAATTCAATTATTTCCGGAAGCCCTACCAATTTAACGAATTCTGGAAAATCTATCAGTAAATCCCGGTCTTCTCTGGTGGTTCCCTTTTCTTTTAACACTTTTAAGGCGTTGTAAACCCCCCGGGCGGCGGCAAATATGGTGGTTAAAGGGCAGGATACCCGAGCAGCTCCGAATTTTTCCAGTTGCTCAATGGTAACCAGGGGCGTTTTCCCACCTTCCAGCATGTTGATGCTGACAGGAGCATCGATAGACTGTATAACGCGCTTAATATCTTCCACACTGTTCGGCGCTTCCACGAAAATTAGGTCGGCGCCGGCCTTGGCATAAGCATTTCCCCGCCGGATAGCTTCTTCCACGCCTGCAACTGCGATGGCATCGGTGCGGGCATTTATTACAAAATCCGGGTCCGTTCTGGCGCTGACAGCAGCTTCGATTTTTAAAACTGCTTCTTCCAATGGGATAATCTGTTTTCCTTCCATATGGCCGCATCTTTTAGGAAATACCTGATCTTCCAAATTTATGCCCGCAGCCCCCGCCTGTTCAAACTCCCGAACGGTTCTGATGACATTAATGGCATTTCCGAAACCGGTATCCCCATCGGCCATAACAGGGATGTCCACCGCCTGTACTATGCCCCGGGTGTGATTCACCATTTCAGTCATGGTAACCAGGCCCACATCCGGTACACCCAAAAGGGATGCCGCAAATCCATATCCAGAAGCTTGGACCGCCTTAAAACCCAACATTTGCGCTATTTTAGCACTAAGTGCATCGTATACTCCTGGCATTACGAGAATTTCAGGATCATTTATGAGCTTTTTTAGCAGTGTCGTCTTTCTCATTTATTCAATCACCCCGGCAGTAATTGTGGCTTTATATACGATACACGGCTGCCATCATCTCCTTATTTCCATTCTACGGAACTTTTATCCTTTGTATGGAACGATTTAATTTTACCATTACTTCAGCTAGTATGTCAATACTTAAAAAAGTATATAAAATATTTTTATTATCTTTATTTCAAAGTATCATTTATATTAGATTATCATTTATTTCATAGTACATTTATTATAATCACGGTATTATAAAAACTAAATAAAAAAAAGACTTCACCGTATAGGGCAAGTCTAAAACCATGAAACATCAATGCCGGTTCATCCCGCACTAAAAGGGACCATTAGAGTCACTCTGGCATCGGGTGCCAGTCTGTAATCAAGGGAAGACACCAATTGACCGTTAACTGCCACGTTGACACTATAACCGATAAGCCTTGAACTTTTGGAAAAATATCTATCGATCTCGGGGAATTCCTTTCTGATATAATCCATCAGTTCCGCAACAGTGGAGACCTTTTCAGGATCTATCTCCACATATCTTTGATCCGTCATCACCTGAAAAATTGATAGGAAATTTACTTTAATCATTTATTTTCACCTTCTAACAAATCATATAGCCCCAATCGTTTTAGTGTCTGAGGTAAAGGAACCCCCTCTTCATTCCAGCCCATGGTCTCATAGTATATGGCGAGCATTTTCTCAAAGGCATCTTTTTTCAGGCTTTTCCCCCGATTAGGACCGTCCACCGGCGGTTCAAGGAGCCTGTAAGACACACTATCGTCTTCTTTTGTATGACCATTTTTAATATTGAAAAGTCGAAGCAAATTAATTACTCTTTCACCTATCTCTAGAGCTCCGTCAATGTCTATATTCCATCCAGTGACAATATTGAGCGCTTCCAGCTGGGTTACCATCCCTTTTTTGCCACGGCAGGTGTAAAAGCACAGGCCCAGGCAGTCTTCAAATTGGCGCTTGCAGCTGCTTATGGCTTCAGCCCGAGGTATCCCTTCCAATGAAAATCCCACAGGTTCAGTTATACCTATGTCAGGAGATGCTTTGTCAGTAAGGTCTATACCCTGTTGCGACCCCATTTGAGATACGGCCTGGGTAAAAATTGTTCCCCAACGGGTTCTCAGATCATGAACATGCGGCGCATAACCGCGTTTTACGTATACCGCCCTATTTAATGCATCACCGCCGATCCAACGGGCTGTAGAAACTATTCCATCGGCAATGTATTGTCCCACCCCCTCTCGATGGGCTATTTTCCACAGGAGTTTCATTACATTTTCCGCATTTCCCCATTCCATAGTTAGACCGTCGAGTCTCGTTTTGTCCAGCAATCCTTTTTCATAACATTCCATGATTAAAGACACAATAAATGTGGCTTCCTTTAGGTCCATTCCCAACCTATCAGTAAAATCGGTGATTTTCATGGCCGTACCCGGATCTTTTACACCGATATTGGGGCCCCAGCCAGCCAGGTCTTCATATTCCGGTTCTTCAAAGATATTTCCCTTATATGGCCCTTCGGTAACAGTCATCCGCTTGCAGTGATCCAGAGGACATCCGTAACATGAATTTCTGAGTGCAGGGAACTTCTTTCTTAAATAAATACCATCCATTTTATCCACTGCATCATATTCATTGGTGGTAAGATTTTTTACCGGTACCCATCCCAGAGAGTAATATGATGAAAACAATCCTGCACTGCCCAAAGTGTCTATCACCTTTCCTGTCCCGTGACTTTTAATGTCTTCCACCCATTCTTTAATAAGTTTAACAAATTTGCTGCGGTTATCCCCCAACCTGTACCGATTTTTCCCGGAAACGACCACGGCTTTGAGGTTTTTGGACCCCATGACGGCGCCTACACCGCCGGATGCCGCCACATGTCCTCTGCAATTAAAAATACCGGCAAATCTAACTCTGTTTTCTCCTGCAGGGCCTATACACGCCACTTTTGCATTTATTCCTTGACCGCTATGACGTTTCACTAAAATCTCTTCGGTTTCAAATGTTTCCTTTCCTGCTAAATCCGATGCATCCAGTAACCTTACCTCTCCGTCTTCAATTGCCAGATAAACCGGGTGGTCGGCCGAACCATAAAATATAAGAAAATCATAACCCGCTCGCTTTAAATGAGGGCCAAAATGACCGTTGGATTGGGCTGATACGGCAAACCCCGATAGCGGACTTTTCGTTACTATCGAGTAATTTCCCGACCCGGGGGCTCCGCTGCCAGTCATAGGGCCGGTGGCAAAAATGAGACGGTTGTCTGGATGAAATGGATCTGTAAATTCAGGCAGTTCTTCATACAAAATACGGATTCCGTAGCCTGTCCCCCCGATATATTTCTCCAACCAATCCAAATTCACAGGTTCTTTTTTGATTTCACCGGTAGTAAGATTTACTCTCAATTGTTGCCCCGTATAGGCCGGGGGATATTGTATCTTCACACATTCTCACTCCTAAAAACCAGCCCTACTTTTGCGAATCCGGCTTAAGCCGCATAAACCCTATTTTTCTGCCTGCACCATCCATTTTGTTAACCGGGCCGATCGAGAGGTACCTTTTCTTGCAGTCGGGGAAGCATTGGCTGCATTTAAATTCCCGTGAAAAATAATTTTCTCGGCCTGTTCTTTTATTACCCCCTGAACTCCATCCAAACTGAATCTGAATAAAATTCGGCCTAATTTTAAATTTTGATACATTTATTAATATTTGGAAAAGCGCCCCTCTGTTAGACTTTAACCAAATGATTATGATTATTAAAACTAATCCTGAGATAGCATGACCTTTTCGGTGTTTTTTTCATTGCCGTAAGTAGTTACCAAAAGAACACCGGTGAATATCAGCAAGCCCCCTAAAACATGGTATAATCTGAGACTTTCACCAAAAAGGACTATGGATATGGCTGTTGTATAAATGGGGATCAGATATAAGAAGATACCAACCTTATTAGCTGAAATCTTTTTCAAAGCACTGTTCCAAAATTGGTAGGCTAACACAGAAGGGAATATGTTTAATGATATAACGCCCAGTACATGAACGATCTTTATCCGACCGACCCATGACCAGTTGTATGCAATGTTCTCCAGCAAAACCATAGGGAGTGTAATAATAAGACCTCCCAACATCATCAATGTGAACATGGGCCTTTCCGGTAACCCTGAAGCTTTGTTTTTGTACAGTACAGTATGAATTGACCATGACACAATACTACCGACCATGAATAAGTCTCCAGGGTTTATTTTCAGGCTTACAATCAACCCCACCTTACCTTGAAATATGATGCTAAGAACACCGGCTAATGAAAGCACAAACCCAAGAAATTGAACCCTGGTCACCTTTTCATGGTATAAGATATATCCAACAAAAGCGATAAGAACGGGGTTGAAGGCATTGATAAAGGAAGTGTTTATGGTTGAGGTAAAGCGAACTGCCTGGTAAACGCTTATCGAATTTAAACAATACCCCGTTGCGCCAAGTAGCAGAATGAGAGGCCACTTGGTTATAAATAAATTTTTATCGGTCTTGATTTGTTTCCAACTCACCGGAAGAAAAAAAACGAAAGGCAAAAACCAGCGTAAAAAACTCGTCGTTATCGGGGGAATTACGGCAGATACTATTTTACCGATAATGAAATTAAAACTCCAGAAAAGGCTGGCTAAAGCCAATAAAATGTAAGGCGATATATTCATTGAAATCTTCCTTTTATACACATAAGACTCAAAAGGACAAAAAATTTAATAAACCCAGATTCTTATATATTTCTACCATCCATTTGTTATGTTAACAGAAAATGATTCAATAAGCAATAGCCGTCATACTAAAATGGCACCTGTGGAACTCCTCCACAGATGCCTTGCTTGCGGTTTTCGGTTAAAGTGCCTACTTTTACTTTCCCTTCAGCATTATACTTTTCTTTTTATTCTTCCAGACTCGGATCATAAAACTCTCCAAAGAGCTCCTGATCCGAGGGTCTGTCTTCGGGAATAGGCCGCGACACCCAGGTCGTATTCATGTAATGTTTGAGGCAGATGTTCTCGGAAACTATATTTCCACCAAAGGTTCCGCACCCCATACTCGACGTCATCGGCATTCCATTTGTAAAGGAACCGGCATTGGCTCTCGATTGGGGCTGGCGGACCATGATCCGACTTACAGGAGCTGCAAGAGCTAGCCGGTGAATGTGTTCGTCATTGAATGAATAAATCCCTACGGAGTGCCCCTTGCCTCCAACCTCAAGGATGTCAAGTGCCATTTTTATTGCATTATCAAAACCCTTATACTTGTAAACGGCAAGAAGGGTCGTCAGTTTTTCGCGGCAGAATGGATATTCTTTCCCGATGCCGTCTCCCATTACTATAATAAATTTTCTATCGGCGGGAATGCTGAATCCCGCAATCTCAGCCAATTTTTGGGGGGATATGGCTACTGTATTGGGTGTCCTGTGACCCTCCTCATCCCACATGACTTTGCGAAGTTTAGCCTTTTCCTCTTCGTTGGCGAGATACCCTCCTTCTTTGACAAGCTGATCTAACATCCTGTCAAAAATGCTTTCTTCAATGATGAGATTACCGTCTGCAGAACATCCAGAACCGTAGTCAGATGTCTTGCTGAGCATGGTGTTATGAGCAGCTTCTTCAATATTAGCCGTCTCGTCTATAATCATAGTGGCGTTTCCTGCGCCGACACCGTAAGCAGGCCTTCCTGAACTGTACGCGGCCCGTACCATATTTTGCCCGCCCGTAGCAATAATAAGATCAGCTCTTGACATTGCCGCTTGGGACATGGCAATGTTTACATTGACAAGGCATTGAAGGATATCGGCAGGTGCACCTTCCCGTTCCAATGCTTCGCGCATAAGCCGGACAGTCTCATAAGTTGTCTTTTTTGTACGGGGATGAGGAGAGAAAATCACCACATCCCGGGCCTTTATAGCGTATATGGCCTGCCCTGCCGGAGTTAGTTCGGGGTTCGTAGCCGGAACCAGTGACACAATAATTCCAGCCGGTTTTGCATATTTTACAATTCCCTTTTCCGGAATTTCCTCGATGATACCTACGCTCTTCTGGCGCAGAGCATCCCTCAGAACTCCCCGGATCTTAAAACGTTTATTCATTCTTGTAACAGGATCGCCCATGCCGCTTTCTTTTATCCCCATGTCTACCAAGCGTTGGAAAGTTTTTTTATTTGCCGTAGCCCAGGCAACAGCCTGGCACAGACGGTCTACCCTCGCCTGATCGTAAGTCTCGATAACGGCGAAGGCTTTTTTCGCCCGTTCAAAAACTAAATCAAGTTCTTGCTCCTGTTCTTTAGTGAGTTCAGCGCTCATAATTTTTAACCTCCCAAAAATATAAAATATATTTTTAAAAGAGCTACACAGATGGTGCAGCCTTTTACGACCCGGTCTCTTTTTTCTGTTCTTCACAAACTACGTCGCCGCATTTTCCAGCCTTAAGGATGAAGCTCGATGTGTCATGCCCGATCAGTTGCTGGACATAGCGACCTATGGAAATCGCCTCATCCAAATCATATCCGGTTTCAATACCCATTTCATGACACATATATATTAGATCTTCAGTAGCAATGTTTCCCGATGCACCAGGCGCAAAAGGACACCCTCCGATTCCTGCAAAACATGAGTCATAACGATCAATACCGGCGAGCATCCCAGCTACAACATTGGCAAGACCCATTCCTCTGGTGTTATGAAAATGTAAATTCCAGGTCACATCTGGAAATTGTTCCTTAGCCTGCACGCAATATTCATAAACCTGGCGGGGATTGGCCATGCCGGTTGTATCAGACAGCGATATTTCTCTAACACCGATCTCGACAAAAGATGAAATCAATGAAAAAACCTGCTCCAATGGAATCTTTCCTTCCCCAGGATAACCAAAAGCGGCGGAGATAGCTCCTGAAAGTGTGATACCATGAGCGGCGGCGTATTCGGCACATTCAGAAAAACTTTTTATTACCTCTTCAGGAGTCCTTCTAAGATTACTCAAAGAATGTGCCCGGCTAGCTGACACGGTTAGTTTGGCTTTTTTTATTCCTGCTGCCTCCGCTCGTTCTAGGCCGCGAACGTTCATTACCAGTGCACGGTACTCTACTTGCGGCAATCGTTTAATACGCTTAGCGACTTCATCTGTGTCCGCCATTTGCGGAACGGCTTTTGGATGAACGAAGGAGCCGATCTCTATGATTTTCGCGCCTGCCAGAGCGGAACGTTCTATTAGTTCGACCTTTTGCTCTACCGTCAACATTATCTTTTCATTTTGGAGACCATCCCTTGGGCCCACTTCACAAACAACAATACTTTCAGGACATCTTAATTGATTTTTCCATATAATGGGATTCATATCTCTCCCTCCCTTCGTTTAAACTTCATAAAGTATTTTAGTTCCATTGTACGGTATCTAATACCTCTTAACGGAACTAATTAAATATTATCATCTTTTTAATTAACATGTCAATACTTAAAAAATTTTTTTATTTAATTTAGTCTAATCATTAAAATACAAATGAGCGATTAATATTAATCGATACAGTGTATAATATAAATAAATTATAATTATTTTAATATTTTGATAATTTTTGACACAATGATGGGACACTACAGCCCGCTCTATACGCTGTCACAGTAATAATCGCCGGAAAAGATGACCCCAACAAATTATCCGAAATGGCAAATCTGTAAAAAACGGGTAAGAAAACTAAAGTGTGCTTTGCGGGCCTAATTTCTATGAAGAGCAAAAGTGCAATATGATAATCTTCAGAACAGGCCAATGAGATGATGGGTATATATATAGCCTTATATATTTTACATGAACACCTAATTATGGTTGTCGGGACAAATATATCCCAGTTTACGGGAAATGGCCGTGGCAGCCTCCTTTACCTGACATCCGAATTGTTTGATTTTATCCTCAGTAAACCTGAAAGACGGCCCCGATACGCTCAGGCTGGCTATCATTTTTCCAGAAACATCGAATACAGGAGAAGCCACCGCGGATACCCCCTGCTCTCTTTCTTCAATGCTTACGGCATAACCCTGTCGACGTATTTTTTCTAGCTCTTTCTGCATCATTTCCTTATCAACAATGGTGTTTTTTGTAAGCGACCTAGCGGTTTCCATAATCTTAGCTACGTCTTCAGCATCCATATATGCCAAAAAACTCTTGCCGCTGGCTCCAGCCCAGAGTGGAAACCTATCGCCTATCTTTGCAGAACGCTTGAGAGACAGCGGGCTTTCCACCTGTTCAAAGCATACACGCTGCTCTCCTTCCTTAACATAAAGGTTCACTGTCTCACGGGTGGTTTCTCTTAATTCCTTCATAATAGGCAATGCAACATTTCTAAGATCCAAGCCCTGTCTGGCTACGAGCCCTAAATAATACAGTTTCGGCCCCAGTTTATACTTTTTAGTCACGTAATTCCTCTCAAGAAAACCTTCGTTTTCAAGGGTTGCCAATAATCTTGAAGTAGTAGATTTAGGTAATGATATTTTCTTACAAATTTCTATCAGAGACATTTCCTGCTGCTCCCAGCTGAAGCACAGAAGGATGGATAGTGCACGCTGTACTGAACGAATACCATTTTCTTCCGATTCCCTTACCAAAAACTATCACCTTTCATTTTAATTTATTCTAAGTTAAGTTTTAATTATGGATTGTTTCCAAAATGATATGAAGCCATCATATTCCAAAACAAAAAAGTTGGCTCACTTTTAATCTTAACGTATCTGCCGAATACTTTCAAGGTATATTTTAGGCGAACGAGGAGTAAATAAGGCTAATTAAATTCCGGGTAATGAATCTTGTCAATGATGGCTTCAAGATGCCCACTTGCAGCCAAATTTTAATTGACCCACGCCGATAAGCGAGTTGTGGCGTGTTGTGTTAGTCGTTTTTGTCCAAATAATCAGGAGGACGACATGTTTAATGAGCTTCTTTTCCAAAAGGCATATAGTAAAGATTAACTTTTATTCCAAGAGTCCATAAAGGGGAAACCCTTGAACCGGCCCGGACGGAAATGTTCTCGTTCAAATTTATATCTTTCCCTTTTGATGCGGTAAAATCCACTTCCCGGATCTCCATAGCCCTGGGATAGAGTTCAAGCTCCTTTAAAAAATTCAACAGCGCATAGTATTCTCCTTCAACCTCTATAATAACGGGCAGGGTTTTTAAACCGGCGGCGTTATCACCGCCTTCATCAACATCTTTACCATTTTCATTCTCGTTGACATTTTCTCCTTGAGGTTGAACCAGTTTGATTTGAACTTTATTAGCGTCAGCCCATTTTTCCATGTCTACAATAAAAGTTGTAATCCGGTTTACGTCTGGCAACCTTTCCACCAGTATTTTTTGTTGTTCAACAACCTGACTGCCATCTTTTTTCGAAACAATAGGATGTAGTTTCTGCTCCTCCGCCAGCTGCATTCTTAATTCCTGCAGCTGCCGGTTGTTATGCAGCAGGATTTCAAGACGCTGACCGATTATCAAATAAATTACCCACAAAAATAAGAATAAAGCCAAAAATACAAGCATCTTTTTTTCTCTTTGCGTAAGTGGGCGGTTAAGCTTTAAATCTATTTTCAACCCTATCAGTCCTTTGCGATAGATCCGGAAATTTCAAATGAATACGAAAAAGAGGCATCGCCGTTTTCTTCATACCTGGAATAATTCAGATTAATGTTGGATATACTTTCAATTTGCTTTAATTCTTCCATCATATGTGCCACATAGATGTTTTTTGAGGCCAGGCCTTTAATGGAAAGTTTTCTACTATCGTCAATCTTTAAGGATAATATTTTAACCTCCGATGGTTTTTTTGAGAAAATTTCCTTTATCAGAGCCACGACCACTCAAACTTTTTTTCATTCAGTTCGAGATAAATCTTTCGCCTTTGTTCCAGGTTTTTTATCATTGATTCGGTTTTTTGATTCTCACTGATCTTCAGGCGATACCCGCTCAGTTCGCTGCGGACTCTCCGGATTTCATCGGCGGTCTGATCTATTTTACTATTGATCTGGAACATGAAATATGCAATCAACAAAATTGAAAAAAATGATAAGATAAAAATAGCGAATCTAAAATTTCTTTTTGATTTTTCTTTTAAAATGTCCGCAGGAATCAAATTTAGCTTATGCATATGCTATCCCCTTAAAGCAAAACCGATTGCGTTAAAATACTCCATGTAATCGATGTTGCCAGAATTGTCAAGACTTTTGAGTTGAAATCCCATATTGTTTGCCGAAACCAGCTGTATGTTAAAGTAATCAGCAAAAGCCCGGCTCCAGCACCACAACTTGCCACCGTTTCCCGCCAGAACGGCGTAATTTATCTGCTTGCCTTTATTCTGGATCGAATAAAAGTCAAAAAACCTGGATATTTCAATCATCAGTTCCTGTAATGCCGCCATAACCTTTTCCTGAATCTTTTCTCTGTAGGGACCTGGATCTATTATAACCTGTTCTGCCTTAAGTTTGTCCATGGAAAGCAATTTTGCGACTATTTCCACCAAATTGCTCCCGCCAAAATCTACGGTTCGATTTAAAAATGCCCGGCCTTTTTCCACAACGGTAATCTCTGTATGCGACGAACCCATATCTATTACCGCAACCACGGAATTTTTTTCTTTTTGACTCAGCAGCCTGGCCGCGGCCAGGGGGTATACGTCCAGGACCGACAGGTTAAGTCCGGCATTCCTGGCAATTTTGATATAATCCATAATGTACTCCCTGTCGGCTCCGGCGATAAGCACCCGGCAGTTGTCGGATTGCTGTTCGAGCAATTCAAAATCATAGACAAAATCTCCATTGAACATTGTTGAAAATTCACGGGCTTCCCAGTAGACGGCTTCTTTTAGCTCTTTCATATGCAACCTCGGAAACTGCAGGTTTCGAAAAACCACCCTGTGGCCGTCCACCCCCATCACGCATTTATTGCATGAAAAGGCTTTTTTGATCTCCTGTAAGCATTTGGTCAATATCTCTTTATCGCCGGTTTCCGAAAAGGTTGTGCGCATTAAAGGGTTTTTTATCTTGTAAAGGCCTTTCACCGCCCATTTTCCGCGGCTTTCAATAAGATGGGCCGCCTTTATAGTATCTGTTCCCACATCTATTCCCACACATCCCCGCGCAAAAAACATTATTTCACCCCGAACTGCTTATGGTGAGGATGCTTTGACACTATTTCCATGGCATTTAAAATCTGTATTATTACATCTGTGCGAAACTGACTGCTTAAAATGCCGGATTTTGCATAAATCTCCCCTTCTTCGGTTACCACGTATTTTGTGGGTAAATGGTTTAAGGTAATGGCGGCGACATCGAGGCGACACCGGTCGCATTTACAAAATTGTTTTTCTTCCAACATCTCGTCGAGCAATTGAAATACGACGTCTTCCATATAGTTTTTGAGCTTTAATCTCATTTTTACTCACCTCAAACTTACGTGTTTAACCGGACAAAACTATTGAATATAGGCACCAAAAGGAGTAGCTTTTGTTTTAATCTCTATGGCTTTATCTCCCTCTTCGGCGGATACAAGTATCTCTATATAATTTTTATCTTCAGGGCGAACAAAGGTCAGTGTTTTTAATTTAGCCACCGGATTTTTCCCATCGTTTCTTACCCGGTACAGCACTCCGTTTTGCAAATAATAATCCACATTTTCACCGTTCGGCGTTACAATCCTAATGTAATCCCTAGAAAGTATATGTACCTCTCTGGCCAGTCTGATAGAAGAGGAGAGTTTCATAACCGCCTGACGGGCATTTTGCTGCATTTCAATATCCTTCAGATCCCTGTCATAAGCCCTTGTCCCGAAACCGTAAAGGGAAAAAGCCGCGGTAAGAACAAGGCATAGCAGCCCTACAGAGACAACCAGTTCTATCAAAGTAAAACCGTCCTTTGCTTTAATACCTCCCCCGGTAGGTGACAAGCGTTACCCCCCTGCCTTTCCTTACCACTTCAACGGATATTTTTAACAAATTATCCCCTTCATCCTCTATGAGAGTTTTTCGAACATAAATTCTACCGCTGCACTCAACGTTTTCTTCGACAACTTTTGCAGTTTCTTCCCTTACCCTGTTAAAAGAAATACTTTTCAAATCCTCTATTTTGGCCTGGGCAAGGGCAGTGGCAATCGTTATATCCGCGCTTTCCTCATTCGAATGCAAGCTTTGAGTAAAAACACCCGCAAGAGGTGCCGCAACAAGCGCCAGGATGGCCACCGCAGCCATGACTTCTATCAATGTAAAACCGCCTTCATTTTTCATAATTTTTCATCACCGTTCCGGCGGAATTTTGCTTATGCGTACCCGCCCGGTAGCCACGGTCACTATCACATAAAGCCTTTCGTTCTTGTTTTTTAATGCAACAGTTCCGGCCTGGACGGGAGCTCCAGATGCCGAAAAAATCAGGGTATTTTCGTTTCTGCTGTTATTAAAATTGGTGGTAAAACTCGTCCACTCAAAATTAACGCCTTCGGGTAATTTAACCACCTTCCCCTGAAAACCATTAAGAGCGCTTTTTATTATGTAATAATCCCTTTTATTCATATCGAACAATATTTTATATGGAACGCCTTCCGATATGGCCTTTTGTTGGACCATTCGAATGTTGTGAGAAAGCTGCTGGGCGGCCACATTTAACCTGTAATTATCCACCGTTTTCTTAAAATCCGGCAAAACGATCGAAGACAAAATCCCCACTAAAGCAACAACCACCACTATTTCAATCAGAGTAAAACCCCTGTCGGGCAGCACTTTTTTAGCCATAGTCAGCACGTCCCACCGCGATTTAGACTCTTTACGGCTAACGTTTTAATCAAAAGCCGATGAAATCAAAATAAATTCTTAGTAATTCATCCCCCCGCAAAGCCGCCACAATTGACGCATATCCCAAAAAGGGGCCGAAAGGAATCGGGCTTTTCATATTTTTCTTTTTAAACAGCACAAGACCAATTCCGACTAAGGCTCCGCTGGCAAAAGAAATAAACAGCAATAGGAGTAATAACTTTTGTTCTAAAAACAGGCCCAAAACCGCGGCGAACTTAACATCACCGGCTCCCATACCTCCGCCGGAGATGACGTATATGAAGCTTAAAATCAAAAAACCCAGAACCGCTCCAAACACGGAAGCCTGCAACCTGTTGGCCAAAAGGCCGTAAATACAACCCGTGATGAGGCCGAATATGATGACCGAGTTAGGTATTATTCCGTAATCAAGGTCAATGAACGATACGACCAGGGCCATGCAGCCGAGAGTTGCGTACCTGAAAAAATCCAAAGAAAATCCATATTTAATAAAAAGTAACGAAAAAAATAAGCCTGTAAAAAGTTCAACAAAAAGATATCTGAAAGAAATGCCTCTTTTGCAGGTAGAGCAGCGGCCGCGAAGAATTATGAAGCTTATAATGGGAATTAATTCCCATGCCTTGAGCCTTTTTCCGCAAAAAGGACAGTGGGAGGGGGGAAATGCTATGGACTCCCCCCGGGGCAGCCGGTAAATCACCACATTGAGGAAACTTCCGATTATGGCTCCAAACATAAAAGCATTAATCAAAAGATTCACTCCAAGTATTGTAAATGAATATTTATCATGTTTTTCCTTACTTTTTAGTTAATGTTCCATCCTCGTTATCATAAGTATAATTATCCTTTATATTTTGAGGTATCTCATCAATATAGTCATTTACCAAGTCGTCTAATTCATCAGGATATTCCCCGTTTTCCGCATAGTATCTTTCCAGCGCATTTTTTATAATCGCCAAATTTGCTTGTTCGGCACTATCTTCAGCATCTTTTTTTACCCCTATTACTCGGGGTACGGCTATAGTCGCCAGTATTCCCAGCACCGCAACAACCACAATAAGTTCGATTAATGTAAAGCCCTTTTCTTCCTTATGCAATCTTTTTGCCATCTTTATGAACACGCTTTTCACCCCCTTTTCTGTCTATTTTTATTCTTAGTTTATCTTAGGCGGCTGTATTGTTCGCCTAAGGTAAAATGTTCCTGTACTGTTTCATTTTTGAAAGCTTATGAGAGTGAAAATAATATGTAAAATTTTGCAATATATAGATGCACTAGTACAAATTATATATGCTAAACATGGGGATTACAATAGAAACAACAATGAATCCAATTATTAATGCCATTACTATTATCATGGCGGGTTCAATCAGCGACAAAAGCCTTTCTTGTGCAATCTCTATTTCAGTCTCGTAAAAGGCCGCGGCCTTATACAACATTTCTTCCAGTGAACCGGCCTCTTCTCCCACCCTGATCATTTTAACCATCATAAGCGGGAAAACGTCACTGCCAAGGGCCTCAGCGAAGCCCCGGCCATTTCTAAGATTCCCCCTCGCCTTTTCCAGAGTTCTTTTGAAAACATGGTTTCCCAGGGCCCTTTCCGCTACCTCTAAAGACCTCAACAGAGGAATACCGCTTGAAATCAATATAGCCAGAATCCTGCAAAAATTGGCTGCAACTATTTTCTTTTGCAGAGGGCCAAATATAGGTACGGAGAGCTTGATATAATCTATCTTGTAAGCTCCTTCAGGTTTTGCCCTGTAGCCGCGATACATCAAAATGATAAAAGCTAAAAAAACCAGAAAATAAATAAATATCTTCCCAATATTGGCGCTAATAGTAAGCAATAACCTGGTTAAAGGGGGAAGCTCGGCTCCCGATTGGCGGAACAAATCTGCAAAAATAGGCAGCACGTTTGTTACCAGAAAAGATACTACCAAAAAGGCTACTGCACTTAAGATAATTGGATAATTCATTGCACTTTTAATCTTTTCCCTTTGCTTTGAAAGGTTCTCAAAATGAGCGGCCATTTTTTTCAAAACTTCATCTAAATGCCCCGTTATCTCCCCCGCTTCCAACATGTACACCAGCATTTCAGGGAAAACTTCAGGATAATTTCGACAGGATTCAGCAATGGTAAAACCCCGCCTTATATCCCGGACCATGCTTTTAATTGTCCTCTTTAGCCTGGAACTGGTTGTTTGCTCCTCTAAAGTGGCAAGGCACTCTATAACGGGTATACCCGCTTCAACCATTGTAGCAAATTGGCGGCAGAAAACAGCCATATCTTTTAATCCTACTTTAAAGATATTATCCCATAATGATCTTAATAAGCTTTTTTTGTGTTCCTCCTTAATCACTGCCGGAAAATAACCGTTTCTTTTTAACATTTCAGCTACTTCAGAGCTGTTTTCAGCTTCATATATCCCCTGAATTGTATCTCCAGCCAAACTTTTACCTTTATAATAAAATAACGCCACCTTTCATCAGCCCTTATACAGAATGCTCTTTCAAGGCATTTTCAAGAGTTTCTCTGGATATTAAATTTTTGTTGAACAAATTGTATAGAGCCTGTTCCATAGTCTGCATGGCATATTTCATACCCGTCTGCATGACAGAATAAAGCTGATGAGTCTTTCCTTCCCTTATAAGATTTTTTACGGCAGGAGTAGCCACCATTATCTCTACCGCCGCCGCCCTTCCTGTATTATTTTTAAGGGGAACCAATTTCTGAGCTATTACTCCCTGCAGCACATCTGCCAGTTGTACCCTTATCTGTGACTGCTGGTTAGCCGGGAAAATATCCATGATTCGCTCTACTGCACTTACGGCGCTGGCCGTATGCAGTGTAGACAATACGAGATGACCCGTTTCGGCGGCAGTAATGGCAGTAGCGGTCGTCTCCAGGTCTCTCATTTCTCCGATGAGAATCACATCGGGATCTTCCCGGAGAGCTGCTCTGAGTGCCTGTACAAAAGAGCGTGTATCTTCCCCCACCTCTCTCTGGTGTATAATACTTTTTCTGTGTTTGTGGAGGTATTCTATGGGATCCTCTATGGTTATGACATGACAGCTTCTTTCATTGTTTATTATATCAATCATCGCCGCCAGGGTGGTGGATTTCCCGCTTCCCGTGGGCCCGGTGACCAGTATTAGGCCTTTTTCGATTTTTGTAAAATCCCGCACAACTTCCGGGAGCCCGAGTTCTTCCAAAGAAGGTATTCTATCGGGTATTACCCTGATGGCAATGGCCGGAGTGCCCCGCTGGCGGTATAAATTGATCCTGAATCTGCCAAGACCCGAAATGGAGTATGCGAAATCAATTTCCCCTTTTTCAACGAATATTTCCTTTTGCTCTTTATTTAAGAGCAAATCAGTCATCTGCTGGAGATCGGTGGGTGTAAAACTTTCTCCTTTACAAAATACCAGTTTCCCATTAACTCTGTAAACAGGTGGCAGGTTTACCGAAATATGGATATCCGATGCCTTTTCAATTAAAGCCTGTGATAATATATCAACTAATCTTGTTTTTTCTATCATGTTTCATCATCCGCAAAAATTACTTTCATTATTTCATCCAGGGTCGTTATCCCCTTTTTGACCAGGTTTATCCCGCTCTCTTTTAAGCTTCTATACCCTAATTCTGAAGACATCTTGGTGAGCTGCTGAATCGATGCTCTTTTTGCAATCAGTTCCCTGTGAGCGGGTGAAATCAGCAGTACTTCGCCAATGGCAGTCCTGCCCCTGAATCCAGTATGATTACAGAAATTACACCCCCTGCCGCGATAAAGAACAGTTTCTTCCATGCCAAGGGCTATTTTTTCTCTGTCGCTTGCTTTATACGTTTCCCTGCAGTAAGGGCATATCGTGCGAACCAGTCTTTGAGCTATGACTCCTACCAGACACGACGCCACAAGATAGGGCTCAATACCCATATCTATAAGCCTCGTAATAGCCCCCGAAGCATCGCTGGTATGTAAAGTTGAAAAAAATAAATGTCCGGTTAAGGCAGCTCTGATGGCTATATCAGCTGTTTCAGAATCCCTGATTTCCCCCACCATTATTACATTAGGGTCCTGCCTCAAAATGGACCGCAAACCTCCGGCAAAAGTTATGCCGGCCTTAGGATTTATCTGAACCTGGTTAACTCCCGGGAGTATATACTCCACCGGATCTTCGAGAGTAACGATGTTTTTCGAAGGGCTGTTAATGGCATTCAACATCGAGTAAAGGGTGGTAGTTTTCCCGCTGCCTGTAGGCCCCGTAACCAGTATCATACCGTAAGGGTACTTGAGCATCGCCTGGAGAATTTTTAACTCCTGTTCGTCAAAGCCCAATTGATCCAAAGACAAAAGAGTGTTTTTTCGATTAAACACCCTCAAGACCACTTTTTCACCGTGGATTGTGGGAAGAGTTGATACTCTCAAATCAATCCCCGCATCATCAGCCGAAATTTCAATATGACCGTCTTGAGGGACTCGTTTCTGGGTAATATCCATTCCCGCCATTATTTTTATTCTTGTAACAACCGAATGGAGTAAATTTTTGGGCCAGTTTATCACTTCATGGAGCTCCCCATCTATGCGGTACCTTACGCGGATGTCTTTTTCCTGCGGTTCAATATGTATATCGCTGGCGCCTTCCTTTATGGCCCTCTGTATAACAGTATTTACCAAGCGTATAACGGGAGCTCTTTCTTCCTCATCATTCCGCTCGAAAGTTGCTGCAGCAATCTCGTCTTCTATCTCGTCTTTCATCTCCTGAAGGACTTTTTGAATTGAGTCTTTAGATGAATAATACCGGTCAATGGCCCTTTCAATTTCCTCCCGGGTGGCAATAGCCGCTTTTATGTCCATCCCTGTTATCATTTTAAGATCATCGATTGCAAGTATATTTAAAGGATCGCTCAGGGCCACTACCAGTTTGTTGTCTTCTTTTTTCACCGGAATGGCTTTATATTTTCTGGCTATATGTTCGGGCAACAATTTTACCGTTTCAGGGTCGATGATAACTTTATTCAAGCCTATATAGGGTATACCCAACTGCAACTCCAGGACTTTTATTATTTCCTTCTCGGTAATAAATCCTTCATCTATAAGGACTTCCCCTAACCTCTTGCCGCTTGTTTGCTGTATTTTCAGAGCTTTTTCCAATTGTTCCCTTGTCAGCAATCCTCTCTCCAGTAATATATCCCCCAATCTCTTTTTCACGTTTCTCGCCATTTTTATACCCTCTCTGCCTGTCCTTTTGCTATAAATTATAAATTCAACAAGACACATTAAATTCCTGCTTTTATTGACATATTGTACAAAAAAAGAAGCCTGTTCTGGCTTTATTTAATAAAATACAGTCTCATTTGTGGAATTTTGTGATTCTGCCCGGCGGTAAAACCCACATCCATAAGCCGGTAATTTTTAAGGGTTGGATTTTTTTCTTTCAGCTCTTTTACAATTTTTTTAAGTTCCATAATCATCATTAAAGGATCCTGCAGGCTAAATTCCAAGTGGCGGGGAAGTGTCTTACTGATCGTCAACAATTCCACTGAACATCCCCCCTCCAAATAGGGATACCAATGAAGACATGTGAACGTTCAGGTTGTTTTATTGTTCATATTATGCGTATTTTTTTCCATACTCCTCAAAACAATGCGCTCGAACTTCCGCATTAATCGTGTCCAGAAAAATTCTCTATCGCTTATGGGTTTTACCAGTATGGCAAACATGCCCAATCTTTTGGCACCAAAAATATCCGTAAAAATCTGATCACCTACTACTGCGGCCTGGTCGGGCTTTACTCCCAGAATTTTTAAACCTCTGAGAAAGGCTGCTTTGCCCGGCTTAACGGCCCCTGTCACCGCCGGGATATCAAGTCTTTCGGAGCAAAAATTTATTCGACTGGCCTTATTGTTGGATATGATGCAAAGAGCAATACTTTCATCTTTGCAGGCTTGAATCCAATTCCTAAGTTTGTCGTCCACATGGTTGGAATTCCATGGCAACAAGGTATTGTCAAGATCGATCAGAAGCCCCTTTATTTTTTTTCTTTTGATGAACTTCAGGTCCAGCTGGTATATATCTTTTATATAAAGATCAGGCCAGAAAAATTTAATCATCTTCAACCTCGTTTCGCCCAAGAATTTTTAAATATATCTTATACGAAAATATATCTATTTGCAACTGTCGGGATAGAGTTCCTTGAACAGTTTTTTTATGGCCCTTTTTTCTATTCTTGACACGTAAGACCGGGATATCCCCAGAATCTTGGCTATTTCCCTCTGAGTTTTACTTGATCCGTTTAAAAGTCCGTAGCGAAGTTCAATCACCTTTTGTTCACGGCCCTTTAAAACCGTCCGGATCTTTTCGTACAGTTTTTGCTGCTGAAATTTGTCGGCTATTTCATCGGTTATGGCATCGGAGTCGGTGCCCAGGACGTCCATCAGGGAAATTTCGTTTCCTTCTTTGTCCACGCCGATTGGATCCTGGAGCGAAACCTCGGATTTGACCTTTTTTGTGGCCCTGATGTTCATTAAAATTTCGTTTTCTATACAGCGTGCGGCATAGGTCGCCAGGCGACTTCCTTTACTGTCGTTGAAAGTAGAAATTGCTTTTATAAGCCCGATGGTACCTATGGAAATAAGGTCATCCATTTCTTCGCCGGTGCCGGCAAATTTTTTTACTATATGAGCTACAAGCCGGAGGTTCCGCTCGATAAGAATATTTCTCGCTTCCTCACTTCCGTTTTTATACATCTCCAGGTACTTTTCCTCTTCCTTTGGTGTAAGCGGTTGGGGAAAAGTGGTGCTGTTCGTTATGAAACCGAGCCATGCCAGTATTTCCTTAAAAAGCAAAAAACCCAAAGTCAACATTACTGACAGGGCATCCATCATGTCACCCCTCCCTGTGCGGTACCTATAATATATGACTTTGGGTTATAAAAAGTGCATGTTTTACTCTCCATTAAATTCAATTAATTTTTCGGCTATCTCTCTAAAAACAGGCGCCGCTTTTGTGGGGCCGGAACCTCCTTCTTCAACAAATATGGAAATCACATATCTGGGGTTCTTTGCAGGAAAATAGCCAACGAACCAGGCATGGTAAGTATTCTTTTTTATTTCAGCCGTCCCGGTTTTCCCCGCGCTTTGCCAGGCTTTTTTATCGGGAGTGGCATATATGCCGGTGCCGTATTTTGTAACGGCTTCCAGCGCTTCCCGAACTTTTTCGGAGGTTCCTTCGGATACAATCCTCTTCTCCTCCGCCACCACCGGTGCTTTTATTATATTTCCGTTGAGATCTATGATTTCTTTAATCAAATAAGGTTTTTTCATCACACCATTATTCACTATCGCCAGAACCATTTGAGCCGCCTGTAAGGGTGTTATTTCAATAGAACCTTGCCCTATGGAAATATTACCCAGGTCCGCGTAATACACTTCGTCCGGCTGTGGGATAAAGCCGCGTTTTTCTTCGGGCAGACCTATTGATACCTTTTCTCCGAGCCCGAATCTCCGCGCGTACTCAAGGATTTTTTCACTGCCGAGCCTCATACCCAGTTCGATAAAAACGGAATTGCAGGAATGAGCCATGGCGTCTTTGAGCGTTATTCTCCCGTGGCCACCTTCTTCGTAACTGGAACATTTAAAAGTATTTCCGCCCACTTTTATATATCCCGGACATATAAATTCCTCTTCCAAACTTGTAATGTTTTCCTCCAGGGCGGCCGACAGAACTATTATCTTGAAAATCGACCCCGGGGCAAACCCCTCCACCGCCCGATTGATCAAAGGCGCGCCCTGCCTGTCCAGGTAATCCTTCAACCGGTACTGCTTATAATTGGGCCGGCTGGCCATGGCAAGTATCTCACCTGTATTTGCATCAAGAACAACCGCCGCGCCTTTTTCCACCTTTTCATCCATTATTTTTTCAACAATGGATTGAATTTTTTTATCCAGCGTCAGTTTTACCCCCCAGAGCCGCGAATCTATTTCTTCATTTGAGGCCCCGGCAATGGGCTGGCCATAACCGTCATTCACAATGTCAATGCGGTTTTGGTCTTTTGTCCCACTTAAAATCCCATTGAATGTTTTTTCCACCCCGGCCTTGCCGTTATAGCCCACCACATGAGTTGCAAGGGCTTCCGGACCATATCTAATCTTTTTTTTATACATAAAGACACCTGGGGTTCTACCCAACAATTCCTTGATTATGCCTGTATTTTCCTGGGAAATTTTTATATTTTGAGGTTTTTCGACATACAAAGAGCCCAATATGTGTTTCTCAAATAAGAACCGTTTCTGGGATTCTGTCAGCCAGCCAGGAGATATTACTGCATATGTCTCATAATAAGACCCGGTCAACGGCTCCCCGCTTCTGTCCATGACCTCCCCTCTTATTCTTTCCGCAAATGGACTGATTTTCTGGGCCGCGGCCATTTTGGAATAATACTGTCCCGCTACTACCTGAATGTAAAATAAACGCAATATCAAAATTGCGCTTATTATGCATATGCTCATATGCAAATTTCTCAAACGGCCGTATTTCTGCATAAAAATCCCCCGAAGGTATAATGCCCTTTTTCAACGACATTATTCCCCGGGTTTCCTCAAGATTGTGTAAGTGGTTACAGGTCTTTCTACTTTTATTTTAAAAATCTGCCTTGGATGAGGCGCTTTTTCAATTTCTTTTCCTTCTTCATCCCGCATTTCTTCAATTTTCTGTGTAAAGCTTGGCTGATCCGGGCTTAAAAATTCCACAATCTCTCCCGTTTTTACGGGATTTCTCTGTTCTACGGTAGCCACTTTACCGTCTTCGTCATAGTGTCTCACTATTCCAATAAAATCGTATTCCTTTACGTAAGCCCCCTGCTCATAGTTCTGGTCGACGCCGGTGGGCCTGCCGAAATAAAATCCGTGAGTGAATTCCCTGTGGGTGGTTTTCAAAAGCTCTCTCATCCATTCATCTTTAAAAGTATATGTTTCCGGATTTTTGTAATACTCGTCGATGGCGTTCCTGTATAGTTTGGTAACCTGTGCCACATAATGTATACTCTTCATGCGACCCTCTATCTTATAACTCGTAAGTTTTAAGCGGGCAAGTTCAGGAATCTTATCCAGCATACACAGATCCCTGGAATTAAAAAAATATGTCCCCCTCTCGTCTTCAAATACCGGAAAATACTGGCCCGGCCTTTTTTCCTCTACCAGGTAGTATCTGTATCGGCACGGGTGGGCGCATTCACCCCGGTTGGCGTCCCGGTAGGTCATGTAGTTGCTGATGAGACAGCGCCCGGAATAGGAAATGCACATGGCTCCGTGGACAAATATTTCCAGTTCCAGGGAGGGCGGGGTTTTCTCTCGAATTTCCTTTATTTCTTCCAAACTCAATTCCCTTGCCAGCACTATCCTGTCTACGCCCTGGCTTGCCCAGAAATTGCAACTCGCCCAGTTTGTAGGGTTGGCCTGAGTGCTTAAATGTATTTTAAGGGAAGGGGCTATTTCTTTCACCATCGTCAAAATCCCGGGGTCCGACAAAATTACCGCGTCAATACCCGTTTTCCAAACGGAATGAATAAATTTCGGCAACCGCTTTAAATCTTCGTTATGGGGAAAAATGTTTATGGCCACGTACACCTTTTTCCCCCGGGCATGAGCAAACTCCACCCCTTCTTCGATTTCGTCCAGGCTGAAATTTCCAGCACCGGCACGCAGACTGAATTCCTTTCCTCCTATATATACGGCATCGGCCCCGTATATAATCGCAAATTTGAGTTTTTCCAGATTGCCCGCCGGCGCCAGCAGCTCCGGTTTCACCATCTTTTTGCCCCTCCGTGGTTCAGTTTTTGCTGTCGCTCAGTCTCTGAATTCTGTTTTTGGCGTTTAGATGCTCGGTATAGGTCCTGCTGAAAGTGTGAGTTCCGTCCCCGTTTGCCACAAAATACAGATAATCCGCATCCGCCGGGTTTACGGCGGCCGCAATGGCGGTTGCACCCGGGGACCCGATGGGCCCAGGCGGAAGACCGGTGTATTTGTATGTGTTGTACAAAGAATCCACCTGAAGGTCTTCCAGGGTCAGAACTTCTTTATGCTCTTTGAGTGCGTATTCCACCGTGGCGCAGGATTGCAAAGGCAGCCCCTTTTCGAGACGGTTATAAAAGACCGCCGCGATGACGGGCTTTTCCTGATCCAGCTTTGCTTCAGCTTCGACTATAGAAGCTATCGTTATAATCTGATAGGTGTTAAAACCCGATTTTTTCTGTTTTTTGTTGAAACCGTTTTGTTTATAGTAAACTTCCTCAAATCTTTTCAGCATTTTCTCTACATAAAAACCGGCCGGTTTACCTTTAGGGAAAAAATACGTATCTGGAAATAAAAATCCTTCCAGGGTGGCGCCTTCAGGAAATTCCCTGATAAAATCGAATTTAGCTTTATAGTTATCGGCTTTTGCTGCTTTTAAAAACTCATCTCTGGCAACAAGACGATATTTTTCAAAAATGTCGGCTATTTTCTCAAGCGTGCTCCCTTCGGGTATTGTCACCCTCTCATCATCTCTAATTGCATCTCCCGCAATCATTTTTTTTAAGATTTCCCGCGGTGACATCGAAGGGCTTAACAAGTAAGTGCCTGACTTTATCTTTTTATCAAACCCTTTTAACCTGGCATAAATCTTGAATGCCAGGGGATTTTTTATTAAACCCTCCTGATGCATTTTTTTTGCAAGCTGCTCTGTCGTGGTTCCGCTTTTAACATTGAAATTCACAAAAGCTTCACTAACTACGTTTTTAGGGCTCAGCATCATCTGAAACCATAACATTACTGAAAATATAACCAACAAAACCGTAAATGCCACTATCCGTTTTTTATGTATCTTTATATACAGTAAAACAGGGCTTTCCAGGAACCTCTGCCATATAATTTTAATTTTAGAGTACAGAGGATGTCACCCCTTCATCTATTTTTCAAACATCCTGGCAAGGCCTGTCCTTTTTAGGACATAAAACAGAGGAATGCCAAGCCCCACCACCGCTATCATCTCGCCCAACCCGATATACGCCACCGTGACCCAGTAGGGGACATCGTATAACATGCTAAGGTAATAAGATACTCCAAATGCGTTTAAAACAACAGGCGGCACCGCTCCGAGGACTGGCCCAGGCATTTTGCTCGTCAGGTAAGCCGCGGCCAGCGTAATGAGGCTGCCGCCGTATATATCCCAGGGCCCGAGGCCTCCGAGTATATTGGCCAAAAGACACCCTACAAAGAGGCCCGGTATGGCGGATTTCTCCAAAAGCGGCAAAAGAGTCAGAGCTTCGGAAACTCTCACCTGTACGGGACCGTAGCTTATGGGTTTCAGCGCGTATGTAAGAATGGCGTAAACAGCAGCGATAACCGAGGCTCTCACCACGTAGCGCACAGGGTTCATAAAAGATTCTCCTTTCAATGATTTATGATCAATACCATATTTAGTTTATCGCTACTTAAACAAGCAGTCAATGTTCTGCACCGGAAGATTATTTACAATTGGCCTTTTTTATTATATAATTTATAACGCAAAACTAAAAAATTCATTTTTGCTGTTAAAGGGGAGTAGCCGTAATCGATAAAGCCACC
The DNA here is from genome assembly GCF_049310025.1 of Thermorhabdus hydrogeniformans. NCBI lineage: Bacteria > Bacillati > Bacillota > Clostridia > Thermosediminibacterales > Tepidanaerobacteraceae > Thermorhabdus > Thermorhabdus hydrogeniformans. The sequence continues at coordinate 119,900 of NZ_JBJYKD010000002.1, forward strand.
AACACGGTATTTACCTGGCTTTATCCTCCGGAGTTTCCGAGGGCAAGACCTTTAACATAATTCATCTATAGAATTATGTTAGAGGTCTTTTTTAATTTTCTGTTGAGGGGAGGTGAGGTTAAAAAAGGTGTTTTTCCCACATACTAAAAAATAGACGGTAAAGGGAGGGCTTTTTTTGGAAAAAAAGAAATGGTACGCTCTTGAAAAGAAAGACGTGGCCGAATCTTTAAAAACACATCTGGAAAAGGGCCTCTCTTCACGCCAGGCGGAAGAGAGATTAAAAGCTCACGGATATAATGAGCTTATAGGAAAAAAGGGACTGACAATATGGGAAATGCTGCTTGAACAGTTTAAAGATTTTCTGGTGCTTATACTTATCGCAGCAAGCCTTGTTTCTATGCTGATAGGAGAGATTACGGATTCGGCCGTAATCATACTTATAGTCATATTAAACGCGGTCCTGGGCGTAATCCAGGAATCCAGAGCCAGCAAAGCCCTGGAGGCTCTACAAAAGATGGCCGCTCCCGAGGCCAAAGTCATCAGAGACGGGCACATAGTTGAAGTCCCGGCAAGGGAATTGGTGCCGGGAGACCTGGTGCTGCTCGAGGCGGGCAATTACGTACCGGCCGACTTGCGGCTGGTGGAGAGCGTAAATTTGAAAATTGACGAGGCTTCGCTGACTGGAGAATCTGTGCCCGTTGAAAAAAATGCCGACATAGTTTACCAGGAGGAAATGCCCCTCGGCGACAGGACCAATTCAGCTTTTATGGGAACCGTGGTGACCTACGGCAGGGGCAAGGGCATTGTTGTTTCCACAGGGATGAATACCGAAATAGGCATGATTGCAGAGATGCTGGAATCTTACCAGGAAGAAGAGACTCCCCTGCAGAAAAAACTCGCCGAACTTGGTAAAATTTTGGGTATCGCCAGTCTTGCCATATGCGGTGCGGTTTTCGTTCTCGGTCTTATAAGGGGAGTGCCGGCCCTTGAAATGTTTATGACCGCGGTGAGCCTTGCTGTGGCTGCCATACCCGAAGGGCTTCCGGCCATTGTGACAATTGTGCTGGCGCTGGGTATGCAACGAATGGTAAAACGCCATTCGATAATAAAAAAGCTCCACGCAGTCGAAACCCTCGGCAGCATCACGGTCATATGTTCAGATAAGACCGGGACCCTTACTCAAAACGAGATGACCGTTACCAGGATTTATACGGACGGCAAAATGTATTCTGTAAGCGGCGAGGGATACAGGCCTTACGGCGAGTTTACTCTGGATAAGTCCAAAATAGACCCCAAGGCGGACCCTCACTTAAAGCTCCTGTTGACCATCGGCACCCTGTGCAACGACTCTAAACTGGAAGAAAGCGGCACTGAAAAAGACAGTGAGAAATCCTGGCGCATCCTGGGGGACCCGACAGAAGGCGCCCTTGTGGTAGCCGCCGCCAAAGCCGGCATTTATACAGAAGATCTCGCCAGAACCATGCCCAGACTCCAGGAAATACCCTTTGATTCCGACAGGAAGAGAATGACTACTTTCCACCCGGCCGACCATGGTTATGTGGCATATGTAAAGGGAGCCCCCGACGTTATGCTCGGTTTATCCTCGACTATATATAAAGGCGGTAAGGTGGTCCCCCTGACTTCTGAGGATAAGAAAAAAATCATGGACGCCAACCGTGAAATGGCCACCCGCGCTCTCAGAGTTCTGGCCCTGGCTTACAGAAATCTCGACAGCATACCCGGAGAACCCAGGCCCGAAGAGATCGAAAAAGATATGACTTTTGTGGGCCTCGTTGGAATGATAGACCCTGCCAGGCCGGAAGCAAAAGAAGCCATTAAGATTTGCAAACAAGCCGGCATCAGGCCTGTTATGATCACCGGCGACTACAAAGACACAGCCGTAGCCATAGCAAAGGAACTGGGGATGATCGAAGACGAGACCAGGGTTTTAACCGGAGCCCAGCTGGATGAACTGAGTGACGAAGAATTGGCGGCCGCTGCCAGTGATGTATCCGTATACGCCCGGGTATCTCCGGTCCACAAACTTAAAATCGTCGATGCCATAAAGAAAAACAAACATATTGCTGCTATGACCGGAGATGGCGTCAACGACGCTCCCGCTTTGAAAAAGGCCGACATAGGCGTAGCCATGGGAATTACGGGGACCGACGTTGCAAAAGAAACAGCCGACATGATATTGACCGACGATAATTTTGCCAGCATCGTTGCGGCGGTGGAAGAGGGAAGGGTCATTTATTCCAACATACGGAAGTTTATCTTTTTCCTGCTTTCCTGCAATATCGCCGAAATATTGATTATTTTCGTGGCAATGCTTACAGGGTTGCCCGTGCCGCTGAAGCCCATTCAATTGCTGTGGTTGAATCTTTTGACCGACGCTTTCCCGGCGCTGGCGCTGGGGATGGAAAAGAGAGAACCGGATATTATGAAAAGACCGCCACGGGACCCCGATGAACCAATTATGGACAAACGCATGAAATGGCAGATCGCGATTCAGAGTACTTTCATGACGGTAGCCGTTCTCGGAGTCTTCGTATATGCCCTGAATTTCGAAAACGGCATTCAAACAGCCAGGACCTATGCCTTTACCACTCTTATATTCAGCGAGCTTTTAAGAGCTTATACATCCCGCTCGGAAACTTTCTCGGTATTTGAAATTGGATTCTTTACAAACAAATACATGGTGGGCGGCACCATAATATCATTCTTGCTGCTTCTTACCGTGATTTATGTTCCGTATTTAAGGTCGGTTTTCGATACAATATTTCTTTCCTTCCACGATTGGGATGTAATAGTGGCCTTCGGCTTGATACCGTTTATAGCCGCCGAAGTAAGCAAAGTATTCCTGAGAAGGCACCAAAACTGAAAGGATCAAGGGCCTGTCGTCTTTGACAGGCCCTTGATCTTATCCGGTTTAATTTTCTTTTTTTATGTTTTGCGGCTCCTGACATTCCCGGCAGTAGCCCAGAAATTTTACCACGTGGTCCACTATTTTAAACTCGTTGCTTTTTTCGACTTTCTGTTCCAGTTCATCCAGCAGGTCTCCGTCGAATTCGTAAACCCTGCCGCATTTTATGCATATCAGGTGGTGATGCTGGTGCTTTTCTTCTTCACTCAATTCGTATCTGTAACAACCATCCCCGAAATTAAGTTTTTTTATGATGTCAAACTCGTCGAAAAGCTGAAGGGTCCTGTAGATGGTAGCAAGACCTACGTCGGGGAATTTTTCTTTTACCAGGCCGTAAATTTCTTCGGTGCTAAGGTGCTTCGACTGGTTCTCCAAAAGCACGTCCAGCGTGGCTCTCCTCTGCGGGGTAAGCTTGCACTCTTTTTCCCTCATTTTTTCTTCTATCAACCTGAGTTTCCGGCTTTTTTCATCCAGCTTTTCTTCTGCGGCCACTTTGATCCCCCCTGATACCTATCCTGTACCTAGTATAGTGTAAATAAAAATCATTGTCAAGATTTTTAAAATCTGATGAGGACTGCATTGGCCATATCTTCAATCTTCCTGATTTCGTGTAATACTTCATCCGGAATGTTTTCGTCCACCCCCAGAGCCATTAAGGCTTCGCCCCGATATGATTTTCTGCCGACCTGCATGTAAGCAATATTTATGTCGTTTTTACCGAGCAGGGTCCCCACTTTTCCCACTATTCCCGGCCTGTCTTTATGAAAAGTTATCAAAACATATCCCGAGGGGATGAGATCAATCTTGTAGTCGTCAACGGCTATGATTCTCTCTTCATTATTGCCTGTAACCGTACCGGAAACAAGGCCTTCACCTTTATCGGTGGTTACCTTCATCGTAACCACCCCGGGGGCATCCTGCTCCTGTCTTATCTTTTTTTCTATGATTTTAATACCCCTCTCCTTTGCTATAAGGGGAGCATTTACCAGGTTTGCCTGAGTTTGAAGTATGTTCGACAAAATGCCCTTTATCCCGGCGGTGGTTACAAGTTTGACATCCATTTTTTCAATTTTGCCGGTGTATATCATTTCCACTTCTCTGATTCTTCCGTTTCTCAACTGTGTGTAAAAGGACCCCATTTTTTCCGCCAGGTCTATAAAGGGTTTTATTTCGTTGAATTCTTCCGGCTTTACAGACAGCATGTTTACGGGATTCTTAACAATTTCGCCTTTCAGCGCTCTCATTACATCCCTGGCCACCTCTTTTGCCACACTAATCTGTGCCTCAGCCGTCGAGGCCCCCAGGTGCGGTGTGGCTATCACATTGGGTAAGGCAATTAACGGGCTCTCAATCGGAGGCTCGTGCTCGAACACATCCAGAGCGCATCCGGCTATTTTTCCCGACTTTAAAGCATCGTAAAGAGCTTTTTCGTCTATGATGCCACCCCGCGCACAGTTTATGAGCATTACACCGTCTTTCATCATGGAAATTTGCTCTTGCCCGATCATATGATAAGTATTTTTTGTCAGCGGCACGTGAAATGTTATAAAATCCGCCTCTTTTAACAGCGTATGCAAATCCGTTACGGTAATATTAATATTTTCGACCTGGTCTTTGTTGATGTAGGGATCGTAAGCCAATACGCTCATTCCAAACCCCATCGCCTTTTTGGCCACTTCTTTTCCTATCCTTCCAAAACCCACAACGCCCAGAACTTTACCGTTTAATTCCACACCCATAAATTTGTTTCTTTCCCATTTCCCCGCCTTCAGGCTCGCTACCGCCTGAGGAATGTTTCTGGAAAGCGCCGCCAGCAAAGCCATAGTATGCTCGCTCGCAGCGATGGTATTGCCCTCTGGAGCATTTACAACGAGAATTCCTTTTCTGGTGGCCGTCTCCACATCTATATTATCCACACCAACACCGGCCCTGCCTATGACTTTTAAATTGCTGTTTTCTATAATGTTTTTTGTAACCTTCGTTGCACTTCTAACAATCAGGGCGTCGTAATCCTTGATTATTTCAATAATTTCTTTTTCGCTCAACCTGGTTTTTACATCCACTTCACACTCCTGTCTTAAAATGTCTATCCCTTCTACGGCGATATCATCGCTTATCAGTATTTTCATTGCCAACCACCTCTCCTTCAAAAACCTTCTCTGCGGCATTGACTCCTTTGCCGTAGAGACTTTCATCCCCCAGGACCATTTCCAGAGCCGCCAGCACATTGATTATATCAAGTTCGTCAACATATCCCAGGTGACCTATCCTCATTATTTTATTTTTCAATCTGTCCTGGCCGCCCGCGATGGTTATGTTGAACCTGCTCTTCATCAACTTTGGAAAGGCGAGTCTGCCTTCATACTGGGAGACATCCACTGAAGTCACCGTGGGAGACGCCCACCTGTCTTCTACAAAAAGCTTGAACCCCAGGGCCTTTAAACCCTCCCTTAAACCCCGGGAAAGCTTCATATGCCTTGCAAAAATATGAGCGAGGCCTTCCTGTTTAATCAATTCCAGAGACTCCTTCAGGGCAAAAATCAAAGATACCGCCGGAGTGTACGGCGTTTGTCCTTTTTCAAGACTTTTTCTGGCTGCCTTAAAATCCCAGTAAAATCTGGGCATCTTAGACTTCTCCACAAAGTGCCAGGCCTTCGGGCTCAGAGACACAAACCCAAGCCCCGGCGGCATCATGAGGGCTTTTTGCGAACCGGTAACCACCACGTCCAGATTCCACTCGTCAGTCTTTAAATCCACAGCTCCAAGAGAGCTTATGGCATCCACCAGCAACAGTGCCGGGTGGTCCCCCACCGCTTCCCTCAAGGACTTTACATCGTTTAAAACACCTGTGGATGTTTCGTTGTGTGTCAGCAAAATCCCTTTTATTTCCTTATTTTTATCCCTTAAAATTCTCTCTCTTACAATTTCCGGCGTAACAGGCTTTCCCCATTCTACTGAAATTCTTTCAACCCTTGCTCCAAAAGCTTCTGCAATCGAAGCGAACCTTTCGCCGAAGACGCCGCACGTAAATGAGACTATCAGGTCCCCGGGCGAAAAAAGGTTTACAATGGCTGCCTCCATCACTCCTGTACCGGCGGAGGGGAAAATGAGAACATCATTTTTTGTTTGAAACACCTCTTTTAAGCCTTCACTGACATCTTTAAAAAGCTTTGAAAACTCCTCTCCCCTGTGATTTATCATGGGCCGCTGCATCGCCCCTAAAACGCTTTCAGGCACTTCGGTGGGCCCAGGAATCCTCAAATGGTGCTTTTTCACAGTATCTCCTCCCCTGCAAAAATAAAAATATAAAAAAAACCGCCCACCAAGGGGCGGTAATTACCGCGGTGCCACCCTATTTCGGTTTCCCAAAATACAATAGCCCTCTCTCTATAATGTAACGGTTATACCCGTTTGACTCATCGCCAACAACTCCGAGGTGGAAATAAAGGTATTCTACCGGTTTGCACCTTCCACCGGCTCTCTTAAAGAATTGACCTTTAATTTTCCTCTTCATCGCTTTAACGATTTAATTTTTATCAGTAATTATAACATAAAAAGCCGGCATGTCAAGAGCTCATTCATCTTCGTCATCAATGTCCTCTTCGTCATCCGCCTCGTCCACTATATCAAAGTCTCCCTCTGATACGGCTTCCCATGCTTCTTTGACCTTTTCAAACTCATCATCGTCTTCCACTTCCGTCAGTACCTCTTCACCGTTTTCATCGGCGTCGATCCGGAAGATGTAAGCCTGTTCCCCGTCTTCGTCTAAAGGCACCAGAATGGCATAGTCGTTGTCTTCAACGTTTACCACACCCAACACTTCAAATTCCGTTTCCTGTCCTTCTTCATCGTAGAGAGTTATGGTTTCCCTTTCATCCATGGTCTTTCACTCCAATTCTATTAAATTACAAATATTGTATAGTATATTTCATTTAGTGTCAACATGGGATTTGTATTTGTAATCTAAATAATTCTGCAATATAAGCACCGCCGCCATTTTATCGATTAAACCTTTTCTTTTTTTTCGAGATAAATCGGCTTCTATTAAAGTTCTTTCAGCCGCTATGGTTGTAAGCCTTTCATCCCAGTATACGATATCGATGTTTGCATGATTTTTCAATTTTTCGCCAAAATTTTTTACCGACTCGCCCCGGGGCCCCAGCGTCCCGTTCATATTCCTCGGCAGACCGATGACCACCTTCCCAATATGGAAACGTTCAAGGATGTTTAAAATTTCTTTAATATCCTCTTTTAAACCTTTCCGCTCTATCACTCCTATGCCCCGGGCCGTCAGCTCTAGCTCATCGGAAACGGCGATTCCGATCCTTTTGTCTCCGACATCCAAACTTAAAATACGCATTTATTAGTACCCCTTTTATATGATTTTTATGCAAAACTCCGGACAGTAACCGGCACAATAACCGCAGAGAATGCAAGATTCCGGATTAACCGCCGCCTTGCCTTTTTGTAAAGTTAGGGCTCTAAACCTGCAGTGTTTAACACATCGCCCGCATCCCGCGCACCATTCCTCTATCATCAATTTTCTCTTCTGGCTTTCCAGTCTCTTCTCGAGCTCCTCAGGAACACGCTTTCCTTCAAAAATCATGGTGTTCGCCAGGACCTCATCTATGGATTTCATGCCGACGGCCACCGAATGCAAATAAGGAATATCAAGCACAAACCGAAAAGCCTTTTCTTTTATTCCTATTAAATTTCCACCTCCCAGGCACTTCATGCCGTATATACCTTTTCCATTTTTATAAGCCTTTTCCACCGCCAGCATCATATCGTTTACGTTTCCGTCCTTTATGCCGATCCCTTTTATGTTTATTATGGGGTGAATGACGTCAATTTCATCCATATCGGCCGCCACATTCACCACCTCTACAGTGTGTGTCGAAACCCCTATCGCTTTTACAAACCCCTTTTCCCTGGCATCGATTAAATACTCCAGAGCCGGTCGGTGGCCTTTTAAAGTCCATCTCGATTCCTGTTCGTGAAGCATGAATATTTCTATTACATCTTTATCCATTTCCTTTCTCGCCTTTTCTACGCTGGCCCTCATGCCGTCGTATGTAAAAGCGTAGGATTTTGAAGAAACCAGCAGTGGACGGTCGGAGTGCTTTAAAGCTTCTCTGATATAAGGATAATTATTGTAAAACTCCGCCGTATCAAGGAAATTTATTCCCAATTCCATAGCGGCCATGATAACTTCCGCCCCTTTTCTTAACGGCAAATTCGCCTGCAGAGGACTTATACTCAAACTGCCAAAACAAAGTCTCGATACTTTAAGGCCGGTATTTCCCAAAACCCTGTATTCCATCATCAAAACCCTTCTTAAAACCAAAAAAATAAAAACTTCGGGCCCATACCCGGAGTATTTCTTTAAAACTTCAGCGACATTCATCTTTGCGAATGCCGCAGCCTTTATAAAGCAGGTTGCCTCGCTCAGTCTTCGTCTAAATAATTTCTCAACAATTCTTCCAGCAACTCGTCTCTTTCCAATTTTCTGATGAGATTCCTGGCATTTTTATAACTTGTTATATACGCGGGATCCCCCGATAAGAGATAACCAACTATTTGATTAATGGGGTTGTATCCCTTTTCCTTGAGAGCTTCGTAGACCTTATGCAAAATCTCCTTCGTATCGGCCGCCTGCTCTTTTTCAACTTGAAATTTCATGGTTTCCTGAAAATTTTCCCCCATTAGATCTCCCTCCCTTTAATGGATATATTCTAGGCCCAGTTAAAAAATCCTCTTTTTAATTCAAAAGCGTGGAAAATTCCACGCTTTTCCTTAAAATATTATTTCTTATTAGCGGTTATTTATTCTACATCCCGCTTATTATACCCGGCACAGACTGTAAAGCCTCTTCCAGTTTGGCTGGATTTTTTCCGCCGGCCTGAGCGAAATCGCTCCGGCCGCCGCCGCTGCCTCCGGCTATCCTCGCTACTTCCCTGACAATTTTCCCGGCATGATAACCTTTTTGAATCAGGTCGTCAGAAACCGTCGCGACGAAATTCACCTTTTCACCGACGGCACTGCCCAGCACTATCAAACCCGATTTCATTTTCTGCCTCAGCATATCGCTCATTCTTCTGAGGTCGTCGATGTCTTTAGCTTTAACTCTAGTAGAAATCACATCTATTTCGTTGATGCGGAATTTCTTTTTTATAATTTCATCCACCTGGAGATTTATGAGATGCTGCTTTAAAGTTTCTATTTCCCGCTCCTGGTTCTTCAATTTCTCCATGAGTTCCTCGATTTTTTTAGTAACTTCCTGAGGCCCCACTTTAAGCAGCGCTGCCGCACTGTTTATAAAGTTCAGGGTTTGGTCCAGGTAATTTATCAAATTCCTACCGGTTACGGCTTCTATACGCCGCAGGCCCGCTCCTATGCTGGATTCGGAAATTATTTTAAACATGCCGATTTCAGCAGTGCTTTTTACATGGGTTCCTCCGCAGAGTTCCTTGCTATAGTCGCCCATGCTCACCAGGCGCACTTTTTCTCCATACTTTTCCCCGAATAGTGCGATCGCGCCGTGCTTCTGGGCTTCCTGGACGGTGGTTTCCTGAATTCGCACCGGCAGATTACCCAAAACGGCTTCATTTACCCTGCGTTCGATCTCATGGATTTCTTCCGGGGTGAGGGCGGAATAATGGGAAAAATCAAACCTCAGTCTGTTTTCATCGACCAGAGAGCCGGCTTGATTTACGTGTTCGCCTAAAACATCTTTCAACGCCCTGTGCAAAAGGTGTGTGGCGCTATGATTCCTGGCTATATTCTTCCTTCTCTCTCCGTCTACCCGGGAGAAAACCGCCTTTTTTATCGTCACGCTACCGCTTTCTATTTTTCCGATGTGATAAATTTTGCCGTCCGGTGTTTTCTGGGTATTTATAACCCTGAACTTAAACTCCTCATTTTCTATTGTACCGGTATCCCCCACCTGGCCTCCGGACTCACCGTAAAAAGGTGTCCTGTCGAGGACCAAAATCACCTCACCCGATTTATCGTCACAGCTTTCTACAGGCTTCTGATCCGATATTATCAACCGGACGAGGCCTTCCGATTCCAGGCTTTCGTAACCCACAAACTCTGTCTGCGGTAGAGGTGCCATTATTTCAAAAAGCCCATCTATTTTGTAGTTCTCTTTCCTCGCCGCCTTGGCTTTTTCTCTTTGCCTTGCCATAAGCTCTTCAAAGGCTTTTATATCTACCTGAAATCCTTTTTCCTCCGCTATATCTTTAGTTAAATCCAGGGGAAAACCGTAAGTGTCGTACAACATAAAGGCCATTTCGCCGGGAACAACTTTTGTTCGTTCTTTTTCAAGTTGCCCGATGCCTTCGTAAAGCATCTTCAAGCCGTCGTTTAAAGTCTCGTGGAACCTTTCTTCTTCAAATCTCACCACTGTCTGGATGTATCCGGCATTCTTTTTCAGCTCCGGGTAGGCGTCCTGCATCAGGGACACCACTTGAGGCACAACTTTGTACAAAAACGGCTCATTTAAGTCCAGTTCCTTTCCGAAGCGGGCGGCTCTCCTCAGGATACGCCTTAAAACATAGCTCCTGCCCTCGTTTCCGGGCACAACCCCGTCGGAGATTAAAAATGTGACAGCCCTGGAATGATCCGCTATTACCCGGAAAGGAAACCCTCTCTCATCTCCATAGTATTTTTTGCCGGTCATGTTTTCAACGAAAGCTATTATGGGCCTTAAAAGGTCGGTGTCGTAGTTGCTGTAAACATTTTGCATTACGGTGGCAATTCGCTCAAGGCCCATTCCCGTATCTATACTCGGTCTCGGCAGCGGCGACAAATTGCCTTTCTCATCCCTGTTGTACTGCATGAAAACCAGATTCCACAGTTCTCGCCAACGGTCACAGTCGCACCTGCCAATTTTGCATTCTGGGGCGTTACAGCGATGTTCCTCACCTCTATCGATATATATTTCACTGCAGGGACCGCACGGCCCCGTGTCTCCCATGCTCCAGAAGTTGTCTTTCTCTCCCATGCGCACGATTCTATCGGCCGGTAGCTTCGCCACTTCCTGCCACAATTCAAAGGCTTCATCATCTTCCCTGTAAATGCTCACCCACAACCTGTCTTTTGGCAGCCCGAGGACTTCTGTCAAAAACTCCCATGCGTAGGATATGGCTTCCCTTTTAAAGTAGTCGCCAAAAGAGAAATTCCCAAGCATTTCAAAGAAAGTGTGGTGCCTTGCGGTCCGGCCCACGCTGTCGAGGTCATTGTGCTTGCCGCCGGCTCGTACACATTTTTGGGAAGACGTGGCCCTTGTAAAAGGCAGCTTTTTAAGGCCCAAAAATACTTCTTTAAACTGGTTCATACCGGCGTTGGCAAACAGGAGTGTGGGATCATTGTGCGGAACCAGTGAAGAACTGCTAACTCTGGTGTGACCCTTGCTTTCAAAATAACTTAAAAACTTCTCTCTTATTTCATTACTGGTCATCATTCCGAAAACCTCCATAAACAGCACTCGAATGAATTATATAGAAAAGGGCCACCATTGTCAACATTTAGTATTTTACTGTATAATGCTGACTATACTTGAAGTATATTTTTTGCTTTTTTCAGCATCTTTACTGGTAAAATGTATCGCCAAAAAACCGAGCCCCATTGCCGCAAGGCCTGAGAACAAAGCAAATACTTCGCGAAGGCGAATTTGCAGCATCTCTGCTCCTTTATACCCAAGGGCGACGCCCACAAGGAAGGCAATTAAAGGCACGACATAAACCATGAAAGTGGCGGTGAGGAGTGCCGCGGTTTCCAGTTCAATCTCAACGGTCTGACCCACTTTCGCATGGACAGGGTTTTTGACCCAAACCTGAAGGGCCTTTTTTTCGGTGCCCACCGCACACCCCCGGCAATGATCGCAGGCTGAAGACCTGAGAATGGACACCTTTGCCTCTTTTCCTTTGCTCTCCACCACGACAGCCCTTTCTCTCAATTTTTCCCCCTCCTATTTTATAAATTTTAAAATTACATCCACCAGTTCTGAAATTTTCTCATCACGCATTTTCGTATCCATAGCCTGGGCCACACAACCCCTTATATGATCTTCTAAGATAATTAATCCCACTTTGTTCAAGGCAGCGCGAACGGCCGCTATCTGTATCAAAATGTCTACACAGTACTTTTCTTCTTCAATCATCTTTTGAATGCCCTTTATCTGACCTTCTATCTTTTTTAAACGCCTGAGCAAATCATCCCTGCTTTCATGATAGGAGCAAGAATTACACTCCATCTCATCGCCTCCAATACCATATAGGGGTATATTAATTATATACTTTTATACCCAATCAGTCAAATATTTAAAATATCTTTAATTACCTCCCCGGCAATGATTAGGCCGGCTACGGACGGCACGAAGGATATGCTGCCTGGAGTGGTGCGGCGGACGGCGCAGTGCCTTGCCGAATCCCGTGGACAGATGCAGTTGGTCTTACACGGATTTGCCTGCCCGTAAGTTTTCAGCGGGGGTTCTGTGGAGTAGACCACTTTAACGCCCCTGTGAATTCCGGCTTTTTTCAACTCCCGCCTCATAATTCTCGCCATGGGGCATACGGTAGTTTCGGATAAATCGGCGACCTTAAATAAAGTGGGATCCAGCTTATTCCCCGCACCCATGGAAGAAATCACGGGGATATTCATTTTTTTGCACCTTATTATAAGGTCTTTTTTTGATTTTATTGTATCAATGGCATCTATCACGTAATCAAGATCCCCTGTTATTATTTTGTCCGCATTATCTTCCGTGTAGAATTCTTTTAATGCTGTAACCTGGGCGTCGGGGTTGATATCCAGTATCCTTTTTTTCATTACCTCTACTTTCGGCAATCCTATAGTAGACTCAAGGGCGTGAATTTGCCTGTTGATATTCGTGAGGCACACCAAATCGTCGTCGACCAGCACCATTTTACCCATGCCCGCACGGGCCAGGGCTTCGGCCGCAAAAGAACCAACTCCGCCAACGCCTATGACCGCTACTTTGCAATTCTTTAGCTTTTCCAGTCCTTCTTTACCTATTAAAAGCTCCGTCCTGGAAAACCTGTGCTGCATTCGTTTCACCCCAAAAAAAATACCCCACTATGCCGTGCTACTGACAGTAAATAGAGACCCCGCTCTAACCAGGTGGGTGTCCTCCTAGATGCTTTATATTTCCCTTCCAAGAGGGCCTATATGCCACATCTAGAGACCGGACTCCCTATGTCATGGTGTTGGCTCTTTACTATGTCAGCTCGCACGCACACAGCAGGGAAGTTATTTGCTTTTTCTAGTCTTTATAATACCACAAATCATGCCTTTTATCAAGGTTACCGTGGTTTCGTCCGGTGCCAAATTCATACATTTTTTATATGAGGATTTTTTATATGAGAAAAGAAATACCGTACTTCCTTGGCCCCGGCAGGCCGAAGTTTTAAACACTAAGGCTATATTTGAACTTTAATATGAACATCCCTCAATTGTTTTGGGTCGACCTCCGCCGGCGCTTCCGTCATGAGGCAAGCCGCATTTTGAGTCTTTGGAAAAGCGATGCAATCCCTTATGCTTTCAAGGCCCAGCAAAAGCATAATCATCCGGTCGAGCCCATAAGCTATGCCGCCATGGGGGGGAGTACCGTATTCGAAAGCACGCAGCAAAAAACCAAAATTGCTTTTGGCCCGTTCTTCGGTAAAACCTAATACTTTAAATATCTTCTGCTGCAAAGAGCTGTCATGTATCCTTATACTGCCTCCCCCCAGCTCAACGCCGTTCAGCACAATATCATAGGCCTTCGCCCTAACCCGAGAGGGGTCCGTCTCCAGCAAAGGTATATCTTCATCCATGGGAGACGTAAAGGGGTGGTGCATGGCCACAAAGCGCTTTTCCTCTTGGCTGTATTCTAAAAGCGGGAACTCCGTCACCCACAGGAAATCCAGCCTGTTTTTATCTATCAGATTCAGGGCCTTACCCAGATAAAGCCTGAGTTGCCCCATGGAAGACAGCACCAGCTCCGGGTCGCTGTCGGCTATGAAAATCAGCAGGTCGTTAGTTTCAGCTCTCATCCTTTCAACAATTTCTTTGATCTTGTCTTCACTAAAAAATTTTGATATAGGAGATTTAATCCCCTCCGGAGTTACATTTATCCACGCCATGCCTTTGGCACCGAATCCCTTAGCCTTTTCAACCAGCTCGTCCACCTGCCGGCGACTGAAGATTTCCCCACCCTTCTTGATGTTAATTCCCTTTACCCTGCCGCCGCCTTTTACGGCCTCGGTGAACACTTTAAACTCACTTTGAGCGGCGATGTCCGAAACGTCCACCATTTCCAGACCAAACCGGATATCGGGTTTATCCGAGCCGTACCTCTCCATGGCTTCTTTATAAGTTATTCTTTTGAAGGGGATTTTTACTTCCCGTCCGGTAGTATTTTCTACCACATATTTTATTAATTCCTCGTTTAGCGATATGACATCTTCCACTTCCACAAAGGACATTTCTATATCCAGTTGTGTAAACTCCGGTTGCCTGTCCGCCCTCAGGTCTTCATCTCTGAAACACCTGGCTATCTGGTAATAGCGTTCCACTCCGGCTACCATCAAAATCTGTTTGAAAAGCTGCGGGGATTGGGGCAATGCATAAAAGTGACCGGGATTCAGGCGGCTGGGCACCAGGAAATCGCGGGCACCTTCCGGTGTGCTCCTGGTCAGCATCGGAGTTTCAATCTCCAGAAAGCCCTGCCCATCCAAAAAATCTCTTATGGCTTTATTTACCCGGTGTCTGAAAGTAATGTTTGAAAGCATCCTCGGTCTTCTCAAATCCAGGTACCTGTACCTGAGTCTTACGCTTTCGTCCACGTTTATGTTATCTTCTATGGGGAAAGGCGGAGTCTTGGCTTTGCTTAAAATCTCCAGCCGTTCCCCCACCACTTCCACATAACCGGTGGGTATTTTAGGATTTACGTTTTCCTCGGGTCTTTTAAATACTTTGCCTTTTACGGCGATGACATACTCGCTCCTGATTTCTTCGGCTTTCTCAAAAGCCTCGGGATACTCGGAATTGAAAACGACCTGTACTATGCCGCTGCGGTCCCTTAAATCGACGAAAATCAAACCTCCCAAATCCCGCCGCGTCTGTACCCATCCCATTAAGCCAACTTCATGACCAGCATCGCTTTCTCTTAAGTTTCCACAGTAGTGAGTCCTCTTTATTTTATGCGTCATAAATCCTCTACACCTTTCTTTATTTGATTTAACAAATAGTCTTGAATATCGTCCAGGCCTACCTTTTGCTGCTGACCCTGCGATAAATTCTTAACTGTAAGGAAATTTGATTTTATTTCTTCTTCCCCGATTAAAATTACATATTTTGCCATTATCTTATCGGCGTACTTCATCTGACCTTTTAAACTCCTGCCCAAATAATCCGTATCCGCGGAAAAGCCTTTTCTCCTCAAATCATAAAGAAGTTTTATGGCCACATCATTATATTTCTCATCCAGAAGGGCTATAAAGATGTCTGTTCTGTCCGGGGGTATATTGAACAGACCCTTTTTTTCCATTATGTTTAACAGGCGCTCAATCCCCATGCCGAACCCCGCCGCGGGTGTAGGCGGTCCCCCGCACTCTTCCACAAGATTATCATAGCGGCCGCCGCCGCAAACCGTGCTCTGAGCTCCCAGGTCTTCGGAAATTATTTCAAATACAGTCCTGGTGTAGTAGTCCAGCCCCCTTACCAGCCTGGCGTCCACCTCAAAATCTATTCCGACAGACGACAGGTGGGTTTTTACTTCCGCAAAGTGGGCTTTGCATTCATCGCAAAGGTAATCCAGGACCACCGGTGCGTCTTCGAGTATCTTTTTACAACCGGGATCCTTGCAATCCAGAATCCTGAGGGGGTTTCTATCCCACCTTGATTTGCACGTGGTGCAAAGAAACTCTTTTTTTTCCTCAAGGAATTCTTTTAAAGCTTTTTTATAACCGGCACGACATGATCCACAGCCTATGGAATTTATTCGGAGACCAACATCCTCAAGGCCCAGTTCTTTTAAAAAGAACATGGCCAGAGACATCGCCTCTACATCCACCTTTGGGCTCTTCGAGCCAAAAGCCTCGATGCCGAATTGGTGAAATTCCCGAAGTCTGCCGGCCTGAGGCCTTTCATACCTGAATCCGGGAATGATGTAAAAGAGCTTGATCGGCAAGGGCATGGTATAAAGTTTATGCTCTATATAAGCCCTTGCCGTGGGCGCGGTGCCTTCGGGCTTTAACGTAATACTTCTTCCCGACCTGTCAAAAAATGTGTACATTTCCTTCTCCACTATGTCTGTGGTTTCACCAACACCCCTTTGAAAAAGTTCGGTGTGTTCAAAAACGGGCGTTCTTATCTCTTTATAGCCGAACCGCCGGCAGATGTCCCGAAATTTGTTTTCCAGGTACACCCACTTGGCCGCCTCGTCGGGCAAGACATCTCTCGTGCCTCTCGGAGCCTGTGTCAGCATGATACCTTTTCCTCCCCGTGCATAATAAAACTCCCGCCACTGATACGCTTATCAGGGGCGAGAGTATTTTCCCGCGGTGCCACCCTGCTTGGATAATCCCACTCGAAAGGTTAACGGTGCTACCGGAAACCCCTACTTCATGTTCAGGGTCTCGGCTCCGGGGTGTTGTTCGGCATCCGTCCCCAAAAAGTGCTCTCAGTCGCGGCACTTTATCCCTGTTGAGTCATCTATGCCTGCTTCCCCTTCTTCGCCTTTACCTTATTTGTTGATAATTATAAAAAATATTAACATGAATGTCAAGATTAGAAACGGGATAATGGGCGATAATTTTGTAACATTGTTATTCTTGATATATTTGGTTAAAATATCGTAACAATACTGTTAATTGAAGTAAAACGCCCATTTTTTTCACAAATTCATAACAAATTCCACATAAACTCAATATAATCAATGGTTAAAATAGAATTTGAAAATCAATAAAAAACAATCGGAGGGGTGTAAAATGGCTCTATTCAATAAAAATAAATACCTGGTGGCTGTACTGCTCGGTTTTACCATCGGCGCAGCCGTTGTGGCCGGCGGTATATTCGCCTACAACCTCATTTATCCTTCTAATTGGGCCAAAGCGGGGATTGAAAATTCTTCACTGTTAAGTTCCCCGGCAACCGCCCTGCCAACAAATATACCCGATATAGTGGATAAGGTTAGCGATGCTGTAGTCTATATCGAGACAACTGCAGAAAGCCCGTCGGCTTCGGATCCCTTCTTTAATGATCCTTTTTTCAAGTATTTCTTCGGCGATAATTTCCGAATCCAGCCGACGCCTGAAATTAGAAAAGGAGTAGGCTCGGGCTTTATAATGAACCCGGAAGGGTATATATTAACCAACGAACACGTCATAGACGGTGCCAATGAGGTCAGCGTCACCGTAAAAGGGTTTGATAAGCCTTTTAAGGCCACAATAGTCGGAAAAGATTTTGACCTGGACCTTGCGGTTCTGAAGATAAACTCCACACAAAAGCTGCCTTATATAACTCTCGGAGATTCCGATAAGATGAAGGTAGGCGAATGGGTTATAGCCATAGGAAATCCCTACAGGCTCGATCACACCGTTACGGTAGGCGTCATCAGCGCAAAAGGAAGGCCCATTACCATCCCCGACCAGTCCGCGGGCAAGACGAGGGCCTATAAAAATCTTATCCAAACCGATGCGGCTATTAACCCCGGCAATAGCGGCGGGCCTCTCATATCCTTGAACGGCGAAGTTATTGGGATCAACACTGCCGTAAATGCCGAAGCTCAGGGCATCGGCTTTGCAATACCAATAAATACCGCAAAAGAAGTTCTGGACGACCTCATGAAAAACGGAAAGGTTACACGCCCCTATATTGGAGTTGGCCTGCAAGACTTGACCAAAGATCTGGCCGATTATTTTAAGCTGAAAGATACCAACGGCGCCATTATAACATACGTTTACCCCGGCAGCCCTGCGGAAAAAGCTGGCCTGCAGAGAGGCGACATAATCCTGGAAATCAACAAGAAATCTATAAAAAGCTCCAGCGACGTCAGCGATATAGTGAGCAAGGCAAAAATTAATGACAAACTCGTTCTCTTGATTTTCAGAAACGGTCAGACCATTTACAAAACTGTGACCGTCGGTCAAAAGCCTTAAATTTGAACCAAAATTGAATAATTTTTAAAAACCGGCGGAACAATCAGGTTTTCCGCCGGTCTTTTTTGGGCTTCCATGTTTTAAAAAAAGTCGATGGTGCATCATTAATCTCATCATCTTGCAATTCCTTTTTTATACTTCTGACCGTCTCAATGTCCAAATTCATATACCTGGCGATTTCCTCGTCGCTGACATCTTCGTTTTCCAGGAGATCATAAATTTCCGCGTAATCCGGGCCGGGATTAAGCGCATTCTTGATTTTCTTAATTCTTTTAACCATACCATCCCTCCATTCCCCGCTCTTATTTTTCCCGTTGAAGGAGATAATATTAGCGCAGGAACGGATTAGTATCTCTTTCTTGACCAATAGTGGTCTTTATGCCATGTCCGGGATAGATTATTGTATCATCTGCCTGTGTCAACAATTTGTATTTTATAGAATTGATCAATTCATCATAAGACCCTCCCGGAAAATCGGTCCTGCCAACGGAACCCGCAAAAAGGGTGTCGCCAGTGAAAATCAGGTTCCCGGTTTTTATGCATATGCTACCGGGGGTATGACCCGGAGTATGAATTA
This sequence comes from Thermorhabdus hydrogeniformans, assembly GCF_049310025.1. NCBI lineage: Bacteria > Bacillati > Bacillota > Clostridia > Thermosediminibacterales > Tepidanaerobacteraceae > Thermorhabdus > Thermorhabdus hydrogeniformans. The sequence goes on from NZ_JBJYKD010000002.1 coordinate 138,570, forward strand.
TTTCCAACTCCAGGGAACCCGCCGTCAATTTTTCGCCGCCTTTTAATTTTACATCAGCTTCCGGTTGGGTTACGCCCGCTCCAAGGTATTCCGAGAGATTCTCCCGTGAGGAAAGAAGCATTTGTGAATCCTTTTCGTGTATCACAATTCTGGCGCCGGTGGCTTTTTTTATTTCCCGGACGCCCCCGATGTGGTCTATGTGACCATGGGTGAGAATTATAAACTCAACCTTGAAACCCTGACCGCTTAACACATCCAGAATGTCGGCAGCATCACCCCCGGGGTCGACCACAATGGCCTTCCCGCTTTTTTCGTCAGCCAGGATATAGCAGTTTGCCAGCAGCGGTCCTGCCTGCAAGCATTTTAAAAACATGCTGCACCTCCCTAAAACAGTTTTTTGCTATCCAGCAATATGGTGACAGGGCCGTCATTAATTATACTTACCAGCATTTCCGTCTGAAACTGCCCCGTTTCGACGCGCCCGATTTTCTGACGGCACATGTCCACGAAAGTTTCATAGAGGCTCTCGGCCAGTTCCGGGGAAGCCGCCAGGGTGAAACTGGGCCTCCTGCCCTTTCTCGCATCCCCCATTAAAGTAAATTGGGACACTATCAGCACCTCACCGTCTATATCCTGGACGGACCTGTTCATCTTGCCATGTTCGTCTTCAAATATTCTCAGGGACGCAATTTTATCGGCCAGGTAACCCGCGTCCTCCGCTGTATCGTCCTTCGCCACTCCAACCAGCACCGCAAGCCCTCTGCCTATCTCTCCCACGGTTTTTTCTCCAACGCTTACCGAGGCCTTTCTCACCCTCTGAATCACGGCTCTCACATCCACCACCCTCCATTTTATTGATTCATGACTCTTTTAACCTCAAATATTCCGTTGACCCTTCTCAGCTTTTGCATCACGTTTTCCAGGTGCTGCTTATCGTTGATTTCCACCACAAGATCTATTGTGGCAATACCGTTTTTTGAAGCTCGGGCATTAACCGCATCTATGGTGGTTTTCATATCTCCTATGACATTGATGATGTCGGAAAGCATCCCGGGCCTGTCATAAGCCGAAGCCTCAATCTCTACCGGATACGATGTGTCCCGGAAGCCTTCCCACTTCACCTCGATTAAACGCTCTCTATCGTATAGATTATTAAGCACATTTGGGCAATCCTGCCTGTGAATGGAAACTCCCCGGCCCCTGGTAATATACCCTATGATCCTGTCACCCGGCACCGGATTGCAACAGCGGGAAAATTTGATTAAGATGTTGTCGACACCGTCGATTTTTATGCCCCTGTCAACCTTTTTTCTGTCTTTCAACTTTGCATCTGTTTTATCCGCCGCCAGCTCTTCTTTTTCTGGTTTAACGGTTTTTCTGTACTCGTCAAGGATTTTCTGCATGATCTGATTGGGGGTTACACCACCGTAACCTATAGCGGCATACAGGTCTTCTATGCTGGCAAAGCTCATTCTCTTCAACAGGGCGGGCATAAAATCGTACTTTATCAGCTGGTAAATGTCATATCCCTGTCTTTTTGCCTCTTTTTCCAGCAGCTCTTTGCCCCTTGCAATATTTTCATCCCTGCGCTCCTTTTTAAACCACTGCCTTATTTTATTTTTGGCCTGGGTGGATTTTACAATATTCAGCCAATCTCTGCTCGGGCCATTGCTGTGGGCTGAAGTTATGATTTCAATTATATCGCCGTTTGAAAGTTTATAATCCAGAGGGACCATTTTACCGTTAACCTTGGCGCCGATGCACCTGTTCCCCACATCGGTGTGAATTCTGTATGCAAAATCTATGGGACACGAACCCGTGGGTAGGTCGATGACATCGCCTTTTGGAGTAAAGACGTAGACCTCGTCGGTAAAAAGATCTATTTTCAAAGACTCCATAAATTCACGGGCATCCCGCAACTCCCTCTGCCAATCAAGAATTTCCCGGAGCCATGACAGCTTTTTGTCAAATTCTCTGTCGCCCTTATCCCCTTCTTTGTACCTCCAGTGGGCCGCAATGCCGTATTCCGCGGTCTTGTGCATTTCATAGGTCCTTATCTGAATCTCCAGGGGATCCCCCGAAGAGTCAATAACCGTGGTATGGAGGGACTGGTACATGTTGGGTTTGGGCATGGCTATATAATCTTTAAACCTTCCGGGAATGGGCTTCCACAAAGTATGGACCACCCCCAGGGCGGCATAGCAGTCCCGCACCGTCTCCACAATTACACGGACTGCGGTCAAATCGTAAATCTGGTCAAAGGATTTATTCTGTTCCTTCATTTTTTTGTAGATGCTGTAAAAGTGCTTGGGCCTCCCCTGAATTTCGGCGGATATCCCGGCGGAGCTCAACCTCTCCCGCAATACGGAAATCATTCTATTGATGTGTTCTTCCCGTTCTTTTCTCTTCTTTGCAACTTTGTCCACCAGGTCATAGTAATGTTCAGGTTCCAGGTATCTAAAAGCCAGGTCTTCCAGCTCCCATTTTATTTTGGATATCCCGAGGCGATGCGCCAGGGGCGCAAAAATTTCTATGGTCTCAATAGCCTTTTCGCGCTGTTTTTCTTTTGGAAGGTATTTTAATGTCCTCATGTTGTGGAGTCTGTCCGCCAGTTTTATGAGGATAATGCGAATATCCTTGGCCATGGCCAGAAACATCTTCCGCAGGTTTTCCGCTTGCTGTTCCTCTTTTGTTCTGTATTCCAGCTTGCCCAGTTTTGTCACGCCATCCACCAGTAATGCGATTTCCGGGCCAAAGTTTTTCTCAATATCCTCAAAGGTGTACTGCGTGTCTTCCACTACATCGTGCAATATACCGGCGGCTATTGTCGCCAGGTCCAGTTCCAAGTCCGCCAGTATCATTGCCACTTCCAAGGGGTGGAATATGAAAAGTTCTCCGGATATCCTGTGCTGGCCGCTATGGGCATCTTTTGCGAAATCGTATGCCCTTCTGATGAGCGAAAGATCGGCCGAAGCATTATAAGTAAGTATACGCTTTTCCAGTGAAGCCAGTGTCAAATCTTCCACCCCTGATTCATTTAATATTTAATGAGAGAAATAACTTCGTAATTGGACAGGTAATCCCGGCCTTTTAATTCTGTCAACTCAATTAAAAATACCACCGCAGAAACCACTCCTCCAAGCTTTTCAACCAGTTCGATGGTAGAAAAAATCGTTCCCCCCGTGGCCAGTAGATCATCCGCCACTATAACCTTCTGGCCCTTCTTAATGGCGTCCACATGCATCTCCAGGACATCGGTACCGTACTCCAGTTTATATTCCGCTTTTATGGTCTCCCCCGGCAATTTTCCCCTTTTCCTAGCCGGAATAAACCCAACTCCAAGCTCATATGCCAGAGGGGCTCCTATAATGAAACCCCTGGCTTCCGGGCCGGTGATTAATTCAAACTCTTTGTGTCTTATCAGATCGGCCAGAGATTTGATGGCATACCTGTAAGCTTTGCCGTCCTTCAACAGCGTGGTGATGTCTTTGAAACTGATGCCCGGCTTTGGGAAGCCCTCGATTACTCTGATTTTCTCTTTTAAATCCATGTGGTCTCCTCCTAAAATATAAAATTAAAATTTGCGGCTAAACTCCACAACCATATCTCTAATGGCTTTAAGACTTCTATATGTACCGGAATCGTCAAGTTTTAGCTTCCTGTCCTGTTTTTTGTACTTCGTGATGTTAATAAAACCATTCTCCAGTGTAAAATCCAAGATTCCCAATTCACTAAAAATCTTGAAAGAATTTATTAATCCCGCATAGTGTAAATCACCTGTCAGATAATCCTTTAAAACGGCTGTAAACTCCCTCATATTTATCCTGCCGATAAATCTTCCGCAAGTAAATTTGTTAACCAAACCGTAAATCGCTCTAATCCCCTCGAGGTCCGGAAACATTTTTTGACATACCAGCAAGTTGTAGCGCAGATCGTCCCTGTTGAAAATTAAGTGCACACCGGCACCGGGAGGAACGCCCCCCAGTTGCCTTTCAAGAATCTCCACGCCAAAGGGTGTATCATAAAACACGATGTCATCGGCCCAATCATCAAAACACGTTACCATCGGGTTTATTAAAATAACATTTTTTTTACACATTTTTTCTTTCGAAGCGGGATTATAAAAAACGCCCACACTATTTCGCAAATCTTCCATATTCCTCAGGTAAACCAGCAGCCGCCACGCCTGGTAAGGGGTGTTTATAATTACCAGAACTTTTTTATCCTGTTGAAACAACGCTTTAACATAGTCCCTTTTTTTCAGTTCGTTCATCTTTTCTGAAAAAGGTTTTTCATGCAGCACACGCTTTGAATCGACGTGAAAGGTGTCGCTCATTCCCCGACAAAATTTGGATAAAAACCGCTTAAAATAACCCTCCTCAAGCCGGTTCAATAAATCGTCTTTCAGGTAGAGCACCTTCATATCTTTTATGTTTAACTGGGGTTCTACGTATCCCTGCCAGCGGTTTACCTCCAGGTGAAAAGCCAGGTCAAGGGCGGGGGCCAGGTCGAGTTCTTCTTTGCAAAAACCCAGGTTAAAACCTATGGCCGCCAGCGGTTTTTGCTTTTTGCTTAAACTCAATCGCAAATGTTTATCCTCACCGCCCACCGTCTGTATTTTTCGTATGGTTAAATTTCTGCACATGAATACCGGCTTTGGATTGCCGAATCCGAAAGGTTCGAGCAATTCCAACTGCTCAGCAAGTTCCAGGCTTATGTCTTTTTCTTCAAGCTCCAATTCAATATTCAGTTTTGGAGCTATATCCTCGTCTTTGATAAGTTTTTTAGCCAGAGCATTAATTTCTTCCCTGAATTCGCCTATCTCGCTTATTTTTATGGCAAGGCCCGCCGCCTGTTCATGTCCACCGTATCTTAAGAGCCTATGGGATAGCCGGCTCAGGGCGTCAAAAAGATTAAAACCCGGAATGCTCCTCCCCGAACCTCTGCCTTCCTCACCCTCCTCGGCAATGAGGATGCAGGGGCGGTGGTAAAGTTCCACCAATCTGGACGCCACAATTCCTATAACCCCTGGATGCCACTCAGGGCTCGAAATCACTATGACTCTATCTTCATCCAGATCCATGTGGCTGTCAATTTTTTCTCTGGCTTCCTCCAGTATTCTGGTCTCTATGGATTGCCTCTCCTGATTTACGTGCTCAAGAGTCCTCGCCAGTTCCAAAGCCTCGATTTCATCTTCCGTAAGCAAAAGTTTTACCGCCACATTGGGATCAGAAATCCTCCCTGCCGCATTCAGCCTGGGAGCCAGCATGAAACTTATCTTCCTTGCATCAACAGGAGCATCCTTTAAATTTAAAACAGAAAGCAGGGAGGAAAGACCCTTATTCCGTGTATTTTCAATGGCTTTAATTCCGTTTTTTACAATTATTCTATTTTCATCGAGGAGCGGCACTATATCCGCCACTGTTCCCAGGGCGGCCAGATCCAGATATTCCTGTATAGACTTAAAATCCATGTCCATCAGTGCGTGGGCCAGTTTTAATGCAACTCCCACCCCCGCGAGGTTTTTAAAAGGGTATTTACAGTCCCTTCTTTTGGGATCAACTACGGCCGCCGCTTTCGGTATCGTATCCTGAGGCTCGTGATGGTCGGTTATAACCGTATCTATTCCCAATTCTCTCGCAAACTCCACTTCTTCAAAGGAACTTATGCCGTTGTCCACGGTTATTATTAGTGTAGCACCGGAACCGTGAATTTTTTTTACGGCTTCTTTGTTCAGTCCGTATCCCTCATCCAGCCTGGATGGGATATAATAATCCACCATTGCACCCATTTTTCTTAGAAGCCTTACTATCAAGCAGCAGCTTGTTATTCCGTCTACATCGTAATCACCGTAAACCGTTATCCTTTCGCTGTTTGCGATTGCCTTTTTAATCCTGGCTACGGCTTTGTCCATATCTTTTAAAAGCATCGGGTCATACAGGTAATCCATCCTGGGGTCCAGGAAACGGTTTAGCTCCTCCCGGGTCTTTATACCCCTGTTTTTTAAAAGTTGCAGTATTACCGGATGAAGCCGGCTGTGGCTTATCTGGACATCCGCCGGCAGATTCACTTGCCATTCGTAATCGCTTTCTATAGTAAACATCAAAAGCCTCCGAATTCTTATCTTGGGAACACACAATTAATTATAAACCAAATGACCGGTTATATCAATAAAAAAGACAACCGGTTAACTACCGGTCGTATCTGGGCTTTGATCCACTTTGCCGTTTTTTCCATCTTGAGAAATGTGATTCAGTCTCTCATTTTGAAGATTCATTCCCCGATATTTTTCATTTTCTTCCCTGAAGGTTTTGTATTTCCTTTTCAAACACAAGAATGAATTGCATATATTAGACCCCTACTCACATATTTTATTTAAAATACTTCTATGTTTTTTGCTGATTCCTGCATGACTAGAGCAGCTGGCCACTTTTCCTGGCCGCATCCAGCAGAGCCTCTCGATTGAGTTCATCAACTATAAACAACTTGCCTTTGGCAGCCTGAGTAATTTTCACAAGGCAGTCTCTATTCGGTTGAAGACCTATACAGCAAAAATTAATATTTTTTCTGGAAATTCTGGTCGCGGCATTTATGGCATCCTGTACCGGATCGGCCGTCCAAAGGGAAACTGTTGGAATCCCATCTGTTATCAGTATTATAAGAGGGTTTTTTAAATGCCTGGAGCTCAAATATGAAAGCCCCCTGTCTATAGCCAACGCCAGAGGGGTAAGGCCGGTGGAAATAATGTCGTTAAGGCCTTTTTCCAGTGTATCGAAATTTTTCGTAAAGGGTACGAATACCTTGACATCTTTCTCCTGAAATGCCAGCACGCTAACCCTCCGGTGTGATTTTAAGATGAGGTGTTTGGCCAAAAACTTGGCGTTCCTCAGACGGTATCCGGCCATGCTGGCGCTGGCATCTATTATAAGACATACATCCTGATTAATTTTAGGGTAATGTTTTACGGTCACAAGGTCGCACTTATTTATGCTGAAGGCTTCTTTCTCATGATAGCATCTGACAAGAGAGTTTTTAACCGTTTCCACTACATCCAGTTCTTCTATCCAGTCCGTTGAGTCGTAATTTTCCCTTACGGTACGCCCTCGTTTTATCTGTTTTTCCTTTTTGGCGGTGTAGGCGATGTTTAGGCCGGTATCATTGTTCAATCTCGGCAATCTCTTAATGGATTTTTTCAATATCGATTCCAATTGTTTGTAGTTTAAATTAATATATTCATGCAGTTTTTCTCCATCCCTCGTCAAACGATACCGGTTCTGACGCTTATTCAGAAATTGTTTGCGCTCCATGTAGCTTATAATATCCACAAGATCGGCGTATTTTCTTTGTAAGTTACATACTCCCCCGGCCGAACTGGCTTCTTTCACGATAGTGTCCAGGATCTCCTTAATTTCACTTAAACTTCCGAATTTATCGAGCAGCTCCACCGCTTCTCTGGCCATCCGCTCCTCGTTGTATTTTGCCGCGTTTTGCTTGAGATATGAATCGAAATCCGCAGAATATGGGGACATATCCATGGGAGTGTTGCCAAACTCGTGGACTATTTTTTCAATTTTTCTCAACTCTATCTTCTGTTCCCTTAAGGCTTTTTCCACATTATCTATCAAAAAAAAGATGAAAGCAAGTTCATCATCCGGCAAGAGTATAGCCAGGTGAACATGGTTCAAATGGTCTTTTTTCAAGCTCTCGGATAAACCATAGTCTAGACTGCCTGAAAGCCTGCCTCCTCCACCGCCGGTCTGGATGTCTATATAATCCACCAGATATGAAAGCGGGCTTAATTCAATATGTTTTTTAAGGAATAAAGCCAATTTTTTAACATCACATACGGCAATCTGGTGAAATAAATCAATATGGACTATTTCATTTTCTTGAAAACGATTGTAAAATACTCTTCCGGCATCGGAATTCACTACTACATGAACCACTTCAGGACAGTTGGGATATATGGAATGGACCTTCCTGCTGACAACCGCGGTCTGACCAACCCTGACGCCCCTTTGCCTTAAAAGTTCCATTTGAAGTTTTTCCACAGGAATCATCAGCCGAGTTCCTCCTCGGTCTTAACATATTCCGTGATATCCAGTTCCTTGATCGGTAAGGCCTTTTGAGGAGGGGCTTTTATTTCTACATCTTTAGGGTCTATGCTCCTGGGGGAGGGATTTTTGCTTTTTGATTTAAAACCGTTTTTCAGCCGGGATAACAATTGCTCAAAACCGTTAAAAAATTTGTCCTGCATCTTTCGAGAAGCCATTTTTTTGTTTTCACCGGCTCTCCTGGAGGTTGAGGTCTTTGTGGATTCATCTTCTGGCAGAGGCTTTGTCGCCTTGAGACTTTTCTCCTGCAGGCTTTTTGATTGCTCCAAACTCTTTAAAATGTCGTTCAATGTTTTGGCGTCGGTCCTGTGGCGCAGAGCGTACCTTGCGACAAAAATCACATCGTCAATGTCGGGTGTTTTCCTTAACAGTGCCCCTCTTAAGTTTACCCCCAGTAAAATTGATTCGATCCCCCGCAGGCTTTCAAGGCCGAAGTTCACATATAAAGAAGCCAGCAAGGAATGTATATCGGCTGCAGGAACAAAATTGTTTATTATTTTTTTCGCTTCCAGGAGCATTTTCATTTTTTCTTTCTCAGAACGGGAATCGACTGGCAAATGCTGTTCATCTAATATCCGTTTTATATAGTCTACATCTACGGGTCGCTCAACATTCACCGCAAAATCAAATCTGTCGGAAAGCTGCCTGCGAATTTCCTCAAGCGGACCTGGATCTTCATCGGGGTTGGAAGCGGCCCAGACGCTGACCTGTACCGGTATTTCCACAGTGGGCAGCCCGACTTCTTCGATCTGAAGACGGCCGGGCTTCGTTCCCATTACATCCAGCAAGATATCCGCCAGTTCCGGTGATGTATCGGCTATTCGATTTATTTCGTCTACAAATATAATTCCCCTGTGGGCCTTTGGAATAGTACCCAAGAGAAGCGCGGCTTCAGGGTGTTCTTTAGAAGATAATTTTTTCAAATCTATGCTTCCAACCACTGTACCTTTTTTTGCCGAAGGAGAAATTTCTAAAAACGGCATATCAACAATTTCAACCCCAATTTTTTCTATCTCAGCAGGGGTGAGATGGCTGTGTTCAGGGCAGTGGGGTTTTTTGGGGTCACAATTGTATAAACAGCCTCTTATCCTTTCAATCTTAGGCAGAATTCCCTTTGATGCACGAATTATGGTGGTCTTCCCCGTTCCCCTCAAGCCCTCGGCGTGGATGTGTACCGGAACCCCGCTTAAAGTCCCCAGTATGGATATGTCGATTATATCGAAAAGAGAGCTGTTGCCCTGATGTCGTATGAGTTGAGAATATTTTTTCATGGTTTATCCCTCTCGCTGTTTCATTTTTTACTTTGAATTCTTATAAATATTTTCTCCGAAAGGGTTTTTTTTAATTAAAAAAGAGGCCTTTTTAAGCCTCTTTTTCATCAGTTTTTTGATTTAATTTTTTTTCCAGTTCTTCCAGCCGTTTTTTTACCTCGTCCAGTTCCGCCTTCCTTACAAGGTTCATGGAAGAAATTATATTCTCTACCTGTTCCTGAACTTTCAGCTTTAACCTCTCTCTTTCTTCTTGCATCCTGTTAATTAAATTATTCAGCGTCTCCCTGCCTTCATCTTTAGACAATTCGCCTTTTTTGACAAGCTCCGCCACAATCTCTTCGGCCTTTTCCTTAGTGAGTGATGCAAGGCCTATGCCTGCATAAAACAATTCTTTTAACACCTTTTTCCACCTCTTTCAGGCTTTTAAGGGCTTTGGTTTTTCTCTCAACATACCCCATAGGGGGCTTGCTATAAATATTGACGAATATGTGCCGCTTGTTATACCTACGATAAGGGCCAGTGTGAAGTTTTTTATGGTTTCTCCTCCAAACAGGAAAAGGGCAACAATAGTGATCAAGGTTGTCAGCGAAGTATTAATCGACCTTGCCATGGTCTGCACAATGCTGAGATTTGCCACATCGTTAAACGAAGTTTTTCTCATCAATTTTAAGTTCTCTCTGATCCTGTCAAACACCACGATGGTGTCGTTGATGGAATAACCTACTATGGTGAGGAGAGCGGCCACAAAGGTGCTGTCCACAGGGATCTGAAATATGGCGAACAAGCTTATCAATATCAATACGTCGTGAATTAATGCTATTATAGCCGCCACCGCCGATTTAAACTCAAACCTGAAGGTGATGTAAATCAACATACCTATATTGGCGATGATTAAAGCTATAATCGCCTGCCGCTGGAGTTCCCTCCCGATCACGGCATCGACTTTATCAGCCCTTTCCAGTTCCAGCCGGGGCCATTTTTGTTTCAGCGCCCCGGTTATTTCACCCACCTGCTTATTTGTCAGGTAAACGGTCCTCACTATCAATTCCTGCTTGTTATCGCCGGCTTTTTTTACATCAAAGTCTTTGAGATTAAAGGTGCCCAAAATCCCCCTCACTTCTTCCAGGTTATAAGGCTGGTGTACGCTGTACTGGAGTATGCTGCCCCCGGTAAAATCAATACCCCAGTTCAAACCGCCGTACATGACCAGAGAAATGATGCCTAATGCGATTATTGTGAGAGATATCCCAAACCAGAGCCATTTTTTCTCCATTATTTTATATACTTTCACTTTTTTCACCTCTTATGCGCCGAATAATTTTTTATTTGTGAAGAGCCCGGTATTTATCAGATTCTTCAATAACACGCGAGTCACCACAATTGCCGTAAACATACTGGTGAGAATTCCTATAATCAGAGTTACAGCAAATCCTTTAATGGGGCCCGAACCAAAATACAGAAGTACCACCGCCGCTATTATTGTGGTAATATTTGAGTCGAGGATGGTGGTCATTGCCCTGTGGAATCCGGCGTCCACAGCAGCCCTCAGGGTCTTGCCGTTTCTAAGTTCTTCCTTTAACCTTTCAAAAATCAAAACGTTTGCATCCACGGCCATTCCGATGGAAAGTATAAAGCCGGCTATGCCAGGTAATGTAAGCGTAGCCCCGATAGCCACAAAAATCAATAAAACCAGCATCACGTAAATCAGAAGCGCAAAATCTGCAATCAGGCCGGGCAAACGGTAATAAAATAGCATAAATAATAAAACCACTATGACTCCAATTTCACCCGCTTTAATGCTTTTATTCAGAGAATCGGCCCCCAGCGTGGGTCCAACGGTCATAACCTGTCTTTGTTCCAGGTCCACGGGCAGGGCGCCGGCGCGTATTAATGTCGCCAGTTCCCCGGCTTTGTCGATATTCGGAAGGCCTTCGATTACCGCTTCTCCTCCTGTTATGACGTCCCTCACAAATGGAGCTGAAATCACCTGTTGATCCAGTTTTATGGCTATTTGCTGGTTTAAATATTTTTTAGTTGCGTCCGCAAACTTTTTGGCCCCTTCCGAATCCAGCTTAAGACTTACCATGGGTTCGTTCCGATTTCCGTACACGGCTTTTGCATCCCTCACGTTGTCCCCAGTTAGTATTACCCTGCCGTCGGGGCCAATGAATTGAAGAGAAGCCGTTTTGCCGATGATCTCAAGAGCCCTTTGGGAATCCTTAACCCCCGGCAATTCCACCCTTATCCTGGTATCTCCCTGTCTTGCGATTAGCGGCTCGGCTACCCCAAGCTGGTCTACCCTGCCCCTTATGACTTCAACGGCTCCGTTCATTTTTTCGCTCGTTACAGTTTCACCGGGCTTTGGTTTGGCTTCCAGCAATACAGAAACACCGCCCCGCAGGTCAAGCCCTAATTTTATTGCATCTTTTATGGGCACTACCTTATATCCCGCCACTTGAAAGCCGACTAACAACGAATAGGCTAAAAACGCTGCCAGTGCTATCACTGCTGCGATTTTAAGAATACTTTTTGTTTTTAGATCCATTTAGAAACTTCCCCCAATCTCCTGCATATTGCAGCTTTAATTATATCCCTCGGTTTGAGAGGTTGTCAATAATTGCGGAAGGAGCAATTGGTTCCGAAACACCAAAAATATAGGATGCCGAAAAATAATAAAAGGGCCTCCTGGGGCCCGGGGTTACTTATCTTTTTGGCATACCTGGTTTGCCACAGTGCACGAAGTTTTGCACGCCGACTGGCACGAAGACTGACATTCACCGCAGCCTTTACGAAATATGGAATCTTTTTGATTTAGATTTCCTTTATGTATCAAAATCACATGCCGCAACGCCGGTTCCTCCTTTTTTAATTTCTTAAAGAATTATAACACAAAATTTCCAGGTTGAAAAGCTCAATTTAACAAGGAAGAAATCGTAACAAATTTATATCCTTTTCCCGCCAGATTTTTTATGATTATTGGAAGTGCTTTCAATGTCTTTTCTTCCTCAGGATGAAATAGGATTATGGAGCCGTTTCTGGTTTTTTTCAAAACCGTCTCGACAACTTGTTTATAATCCACATCACTCAAATCTTCGGAGTCCACAGACCACAGCACGGTTTTGTAACCGAGTAAACTTGCCGTTTCTACCACGTTTTTATCGTAACTGCCGGCCGGAGGCCTGAAAATTGCCAGGTCTCTCCCGGTTTTCTCCCTATACTTGTTTTCCATATCTTTTATCTCTGCTATTATTTCTTCTTCGCTGAGGCCCTTTAAGTTCTTAAAATTATTCGTCAGGTTTCCTATTTCATGCCCCTTTGACAGGAGTTTTGAGAGGGCCTCCTGATTTTTTTCCATCCAGTTGCCCGTAACGAAAAAAGTTGCATTTACCGAATACTGTTCCAGAATGTTCAGCAGTTTATCGTAGTCCCCGCCGGGCCAAACGGCGTCAAAAGTTATGGCTATTTGTTTTTCTTCGCCGTCACCGCTGTAAACCAAATCAACGCCGGTAGACATTGCGGTCAATAGTCTCCTCATTCCGCCCGTGTAGTTATTATAAGCATAAAATCCAAGGACGGCAAGTAATAGCAATAAAATTACTCTAATTCTGAATTTTGCCGTCCTGATTTTAATCCCTTTCATCTTATCCCCTCCTACAAATTTACTCCCAGCGCTCCGGCCACAGCTCCCACCGCAAATCCCAGGGCCAGGTCAATCATTGCCTGAAATCCGAAATTCGCAGCCGGCCCGATAAAAAGCCCGGCTATCAGGAGAATTGCAACGTAAAGAATGCCTATTAACCCGCCATGAAGCCAACCCATGTACTCTATATCCCTCGTGGCATTTACTCCGCTGACAACTATACTTATGGCGCTGAGGGCAATCACAGAATGGGGGATAATGCTTTCGGTAATCTTTGTGAAATATAGTACACCGCCCAGGAGCAAGAAGAAAAACAGGGTTAATAAATACGCATTAACGACGCCCTTGATGATTTTAATATAGTTCAGGCCCTTTTTGCTCTTTAATGAAGTTTTCATAAAAAATCGACCTCCTTTTTCTAATACTCTATTTACCATAGGAGGTCGAATATGACAAAAAGCAGAAGAAAATCTTCTGCTTTTTTATTCCGTCAATCGCTTTTTTCGTTTCGCTTTAGAACATTGCCTATGGCGGAGCGAGTCACTTTGATCTTCAGTTTATCCCCCACTTCAAGGGTGATCACGTCGTCCTTGATGTTGAGTATGCGACCGTAAATTCCACCTATGGTTATGATGTCGTCACCTTCTTTTAGGCTTGCCAGCATGCTCCTGCGGTCCCTTTCTCGTTTTTGCTGGGGCCTGATTATCAAAAAGTAAAAAATCGCAAAGATAAGTATCAGTGGCCCAAACTGCTGTAAAAAAACTGCCGGATTCAAACTCTGATCCCGCCCTTTCTTTATTATTCTCAATTATTTAATTCTATAAAAAAGCAAAAAATCCTTTTTTAATACATAAAATTATGGCTCATACCCGAACCTGCTAAAAAATTCTTCTTTCAGTTCGATTAAATAGTCTCCTTCGATGGCCTTTCGAATTTCTTTCATGAGATTTAGCAAGAAGTATAAATTGTGAATCGTGGTAAGCCTTATGCCGAGCACTTCCTTCGCGTTGATGAGATGGCGGATATAAGCCCTTGTGTAGTTCCTGCAAACGTAGCAATCACATTCGGGATCCGGAGGAGAATAATCCCTGGCGTAGGCTGCGTTTCTAATAACCAATTTTCCATTTCTGGTAAAAATTGTACCGTTCCTGGCAATCCTTGTAGGCAAAACGCAATCGAACATGTCTATACCCCGAATTACCCCCTCGAAAATGGCATCAGGTGAACCAACACCCATTAAATACCGGGGCTTTTCCTCCGGCAGGAGAGGCACAGTGTAATCCAGTACTTTATACATTTCTTCTTTCGATTCACCTACGCTCAACCCACCCACGGCGTAACCCTTAAAATCCATGGAAGTCAGGTCTTTTGCGCTCTTTACTCTAAGATCTCTGTACAATCCCCCCTGCACTATTCCGAAAAGAGTCTGGTTAGGATTCTTATGGGCCTTTTGGCACCGCTGCGCCCAGCGAGTGGTTCTCTCCACCGAGTTTTTAACATATTCATAATTTGCAGGATAGGGGATACATTCGTCGAAAGCCATTATAATGTCGGCGCCAAGGGCATTTTGTATCTCTATAGACGTTTCGGGCCCTATAAAGTGCAGCGAACCGTCTATATGAGATCTAAAGGTAACTCCTTCCTCTCTAATCTCCCTTAATTCTCCCAGGCTGAATACTTGATAGCCGCCACTGTCTGTCAGAATTGGACCGTCCCAGTGCATAAATTTGTGAAGCCCTCCCGCCTCCTCCACTACCCTGTGGCCGGGCCTGAGATAAAGATGGTAGGTATTGCTTAAAATGATTCTCGCCCCGATATCTTTAAGTTCTTCGGGCGTCATGGTCTTAACGGTGGCCTGGGTGCCCACCGGCATAAACACGGGTGTTTCAACGGTTCCATGAGGGGTTTCCAGCAGACCCAACCTCGCCCTGCCATCTTTTGTCCTTTTTATGACATTAAACCTCACTAGACATCATCCTCTTGTTGATTTTTTACCACAATCAGTTTTTCTATTAGATCATCTTCCATCGAGTATATAGAAATTTTCGCATCCGCCACTCTAAAGGTTTTCCCCACTTCGGGCTTTTCGCCACGTTCCCTGCAGAGGCGCGCCACCACTCCTCCAATGGTGTTGCCCAGGGTCTCGGGTATATTGACATTGACCAGCTCATTGACATCCCTGACCAGCATGGCGGAGTTAACTACGGTACCTTCCTCTACAAAAGACTTGCCAGGCGTAAAAACCTTATTTATCGCGAAAAGACCCGCGATGGCCAGAATGCCCAGCAGTATATCCAGCATGGTCTTTGCTTCTATTATCATCTTCCTTGCGATGGCGTAAAGCAGAACTTCTATTACGCTGGAGGGAGTATGCCTTACCAGCATAATCACCAGCTCCAGGCCGATGACCAGGGTTAACGTGTGACCGAGAAATGTCTGTAGCACCGGAAAGGTCTCCAGCGGAGGGGTTTCAAAAATTATTTTAAAATACCTGAATAAATCCGTAGAACCTATGATTACACCTATAACTATAAAGAGAGCTAGAACCGCTTCAAGGATAAAAACGCTTTTGACCATTTGTTCGGATACTTTACCCTTCATAAAACACCCCCTATATGATAAGCATGGCATCACCAAAGCTGTAAAACCTGTATTTTTTATTTATGGCCTCTTCATAGGCTCTGAATACCTTTTCCTTTCCCGCAAAGGCGCAGACCAGCATTATCAAAGTGGATTCCGGGAGGTGAAAATTTGTGACAAGGCCGTCTATGGCCTTAAACCTGTACCCGGGGTAAATAAAAATATCAGACCAGCCGCTTTTCGGCTGTATCTTACCGTTTTCATCCGCTACCGTCTCAAGGGTCCTGGTAGAGGTGGTTCCGACGGCTATAACCCTGCGCCCTTTTTCCCTGGCCGAATTTATTTTTTGGGCGGCTTCGCTGCTTACTTCGTAATACTCGGCGTGCATTTTATGCTCTTCTATGTTTTTTACTCTGACGGGTCTAAACGTGCCGAGCCCTACGTGGAGTGTAATATAAGCTGTTTCCACGCCTTTATTTGTTATCCCGGCGAGCAAATCCCTGGTAAAGTGTAGCCCCGCCGTCGGAGCCGCCGCGGAACCGGGATAACGGGCGTATACGGTCTGGTAGCGATCTTTATCTTTTAGTTTCTTTTTGATGTAAGGTGGCACGGGCATCTGGCCCAATTCATCCAGCACCTGCTCAAAAATTCCATCATAATAGAATTCGGCAATCCTGCCTCCTGCGTCGGTATAATCTATAATTCTGGCTCTTAAACGCCCGTCTCCAAAAATGATTTCACTGCCTGCCTTAGCCCTTCGGCCGGGTTTAACCAGTATTTCCCACATGTCTTTGCCTGTCCTCTTCAACAAGACGAACTCAACTTTCCCTCCGGTATCTTTACGGGTTCCTACCAGCCTTGCCGGTATGACTTTCGTATCGTTTAACACCAGACAATCGCCGGGCTCGAGATATTCGATTATATCCTCAAAAATTCTATGTTCTATCGCCCCGTCGTTTTTATGCAGTACGAGCAACCTTGATTTGGACCTGTCTTCAAGCGGTTCCTGGGCTATCAAATCTTCGGGCAGATGATAATAAAATTCCTTTAATTCCATCGGATGCACTTCTTTCCAAGCTGTTATTTTATTTCCACATTTTTGTAATAGTGTTGCAATATCTCTATATAATTATACCCTTTTTGTGCCATTGCCCTGGCCCCCAACTGGCTCATGCCCACTCCATGGCCGTAGCCCCTGCCTACCAGCTTATAATCGCCTGACGAATTAGTTACGGTTCTTAATCCATCGGCCCCAGCCAGGTAAACGGTATCCGCCGAAATGTAAAGGCGGCCGTTTTCGTTTATGGCGTATTTTCCTTTTAACGGCACCCTGCTTTGTCCTGTGCTGCTTTCCAGTATCATATATAAATCGGAACCTCCCGTAATATCAAAAAGGGTGCTCTTCAATTGCAATACATTTCTTATCTCTGAAGACGACAGGACTTTTTGTCCCAAACTTGCGGAAAGTAAAATCTTTTTGACTCTACCCGAAGGGCTCCTCTCGAGCACTGAAATGCTCCGGACTTCACCTATGGATATTGCCATATCCGCTAGCCTTTTGCTGAGTTCCTGCAAAGACAGGTTTACTTCCCACCTCTGAGTGGAATCTTCGACAAAGGTATCCTCCATACCCTTTAAATAGGGTAAATCAAATCCGAATACCTCTGCACTGTCTTCGGTAACGCCGCCGCTGTCGGCGTGATACATGGCCAGAATAGGCTTTTGGTCGTACAAGATCAGTTGACCGCGTGTTTCGTCAACAGCTCTGTTGGTGAGTTTATTTTCGACGTCATAACCGCCGTAAACCTGGTCCCCATTTCCCGCGCTAACATCGAACCCAAATTTTTGCATTTTTGAAAGGTTGTATACGGCGTAAGTTCTGGACGCCACCGCCTGCGCTTTCAGCGCCTCCATCGGCCAGTTAGGAGGCATTTCAGTAGGAACAACTCCGTACAGGTATTCTTCCAGCCCAAGTTCGTTTACCGCCGTTATCTTTCCTTTATCGGAGGGCAAAAACTCGATTATCCCCCTGTACCTGCGGCCGTTTAACGAGATCAGACCGGACTCCACCGTGCCTGCCACAAATACGGGGCTGTCCATTTTGAGTGGCAGAATAATTTTTTTTGAATCCGCACTGCCGGTGATTTCAATTAGGTCGGCAGAACTTCCAGAAGAAGCGTTCCGGGATACTTTTTCCATTACAGCCCACTGGCCGTCAAAAAAGAGGTAAGCCTGCTCCCGCCTTGAAAGCAGCTTTTCTAAAATTCCCAAAGCCTCTTCCATATTTTTTATATTTCCCGCGACCACTGAAAAATCCTCAGAGTCCCTTGCGAAAACGTCCACCACTTCGTCATTGATGTTAAGAACCGGAACCAATTCTTTTCCCCTTTTAAACCCCACTGTAAAGCTTTTCTCCGATGCCAATCGATAGGAACCTTTCGCCGTGGCGCCATAAAATAGGCCCACCCTTATGGTGGAGGGTGTCATCACGGCGGACTCACCGCGGGCAGGTACCGCTTTCACTGCAAAAAAGAGGATGAAAATAAAAAGAACGACTGGTCCAACGGCCGGGTACCGCCCCGTCATTTTTACCGTGAAAAGACCTTTTGTATACCAATCAAGTAAAAGCTTTTTCATTAACACCAAGACCCCCTGAAAAAGGCATAACAGTATTGCTTTATTTACTTTTCTTTTGCTGCCTCAGCACATACTTTTTATTTTACCTTCGAAAAAGGCTGAATATCACAGTGAGTATTATGCTCAGAATTATGCTTGTGGCGAGTGGAAAATAAAAGGTAAAATTACCTTTTTTTACAACTATGTCGCCGGGCAACCTGCCTATCCCTATATTTGAGCCCAAGAGAAATATTCCGCCAATCGCTATCAAAAATACGCCCATCATTATGAGAATTTTCCCGAAGGAATTGAGCATAACATACCTCCCGCTATTGTTTCTTTATCCCAAGATGTTCATAGGCCCTGTCAGAAAGGACTCTGCCTCTGGAGGTCCTGAAAATGTACCCTTCTTGGATAAGATAGGGTTCGTACAAATCTTCTATGGTCGAGATCTCTTCGTTCAGGGCGGCGGCAATGCTTTCTATCCCTACGGGCCCTCCATTGAACTTTTCCGCGATGGTCAAAAGCAGCCGCCGGTCGTTTTGATCCAGGCCGTTAGAATCAATCTCCAGCAGTTTCAAGCCTTCCTCCGCAATATCCGGCGTGATAACGCCATCTCCCTTAACCTGAGCGTAATCCCTCACTCGTTTTAAAAGGCGGTTGGCTATTCTGGGGGTTCCTCGGGAACACCCGGCTATTTTTTCCGCCGCCTTCTCCTCTATCGGCACGTTGAGTATTCTGGCGGATCTAAGTAAAATATCAATCAGCTCCTGTTTATTATAAAAATTGAGTCGAAGGCTCACTCCGAAGCGGTCCCGCAGAGGCGATGTCAAAAGACCCGCCTTTGTAGTGGCTCCCACCAGAGTAAAAGGGCTCAAATTAAGCCTGATAGACCGGGCGCTGGGCCCCTTTCCGATCATTATGTCGAGAGCAAAATCCTCCATGGCCGGGTATAAAATTTCTTCTATGCTGGGGTGGAGGCGATGGATTTCATCGATAAATAATAAGTCTCTTTCACCCAGATTGGTCAGTATCGCCGCAAGATCTCCCGGCCGCTCGATGGCGGGGCCGGAAGTTATCCTTATGTTTACACCCAACTCGCGCGCTATAATGTAAGCCAGCGTTGTCTTGCCCAGACCCGGAGGACCGTATAACAGAACGTGATCCAGAGCCTCCTGCCTCATCAGAGCGGCTTTGACATATATCTTAAGATTTTCTTTAACCTGCTCCTGGCCTATGTATTCGTCAAAATTAAGCGGCCTCAAATCCTTTTCATATTCCAGTTCCTCACTGTTTTTTAAAACGGGTGTGACCATTCGTTCTTTCATCATAAATATCACCCTTCTACCTGGACAATTTCTTTAAGGCTTTTGTAACAATTTCTTCTACTGAATTTCCGGTATTATCGATTAAAGCCAGTTGTATTTCGCCTGGATTAAATCCCAGAGACATGAGGACTTCCCTGGCTTCGTACAAAGCGTCCCCGCTTTCGGATTTCCCCGCTTCCACGGGCAGGTCTTTTACGCTGTCTTTCAAATCTATTATTATCTTTTGCGCCGTTTTTTTTCCGATTCCGGGCACTGAAACAAGGGTTTTCACATCTTCGGATAAAATACAGGCTTTTAATTTTGCCACATCAATCAGCGAAAGAATGGATATGGCCGCTTTGGGGCCGATCCCAGACACCCTGTTCAACAGCATAAATGCCCGCCTCTCCAAGATATCGAAAAAACCTATAAGTTCTATCGTTTCTTCTTTTATTATCATGTAGGTGTACAGCTTTATTTCTTGCCCATTCATGGTTTTTATCCTGTTGTAAGTATGCAGGGATATGGTTAGCCTCAATCCCCAGCCGCCGGTCTCTATGACGGCGAAATTTGGCTCCAATTCTATCAGCGTTCCTCTAATGTAATCCAGCATTTTTAAAACCTCTTTGCACTATTGAATAGACTGTTTATCCTGCTTGAGTTTAAATGGCACAGAGCGGCGGCCAGCGCATCAGCCGCGTCGTCCGGTTTGGGTATGCTGTCCAGATGGAGAAGTACTCTAATCATTTCCTGCACCTGATGTTTGTCCGCCCTCCCGTAGCCCACCACAGCCTGTTTTACCTGCAATGGGGTATACTCAAAAACTTCAATATTCAACAAAGAGGCGGCCAGAATGGCAACACCCCTTGCCTGTCCCACCGTAATTATGGTTTTTGCATTTTTATTGTAAAAGAGTTCTTCCACGGCAATGGCGTCGGGTTTATACTTCCGCATTAAATCAAGATAACCTTTATAAATACACTTTAACCTCTGGGGAATCGAAAGATTGGTATCGGTTTTTATAACCCCATATTCCACGACGGTGTACCCGTTATCCTTACCCTCGACGAAGCCGAAACCGCTTATGGCAATCCCCGGGTCTATACCCATAATTAACATAAAATCACCCTTAAAGTTTATTCTACATCCAAGGGTGATTTCCTTTTTTTAAAAAACATTTAATTTTATATAGAGGAGCCCTTAATTTGTCAATCCTTCCCTGATTTTTAAAAATTCTTCCCTTCCTGTGATAATCAGGCCCTTTTCCAGAAGATTGCGGTCTTCCTCCCGCAGGGTATCGGCCAGAATGTCGGTTTTCTCTATAACTTTTGACGCCACACCCGGTATGCCCTGGAACAGGGCTACATAACCGTCTTTTAAACCGATGTAATAATGTTCATTGCAAATGTCGTCCACCTGTTTTCTTAATATAACCTCTTCGGATGTAAAACTTCGAATTTCCCAGCCGGCCATTTCCTGCTCCAGTTGCGCTCTGGTAAAACCTTCATATTTTTCAGGGGCCGTTTCCTCGCTTTTAATCTCATGCCCGCATTTTGAATAAAAAATTACAAACACAAATTTTGCTCCGGTTTTCAGTTTTGTCTCCGGAGTGAAATTCGCTTCCTCTTCCTCGCCGCGATTCTGATTTATATCCGGACTTGGTTCTCGCAATGATACAAAGGTTTTAAAATAACCGTATCCAAAGCTGAGAACCGCAAAAACCAAAATAAAGATTATATACCTAAATAATTTTTTAGGCATACTTATTCCTCCCTGTACTCTTCGGATGAATAGTATGCCCTTAAAATAACATTATTATACATTATTACTCTTTACAAGACGGCTCTTAAGCCTTCACCGCTCTCCCAAAAGACGGCATTTTCAATCATCTTCCACATCTTCTGGCATTTCAAGATTATGATATACATTCTGGACATCATCATGTTCTTCCAGGGCATCCAGCAGGCGTTCCAGACTTTCGCTTTCCTTGCCCGATAAAGTTATGGTGGTTTTTGGCAAATAAGTGATTTCTGCGGAAGACAGAGCTATATTGCTGCTCTCCAGTGCTTTTTTTACGGCCTCGAACTGTTCGGGACTGGTGGTTATCTCTATGGAATCATCCTGTTCTTCCACATCATCCGCCCCGGCATCGATGGCCGATATCATGATGTCATCCACACTGATATTTTCACTTTTCTCTATTATTATTAACCCTTTCTTTTCAAACATCCATGCCACGCAACCCGCTTCACCGAGGTTCCCGCCGTATTTGTCGAACAAGTGTCTTAGTTCTCCGGCGGTGCGATTTCTGTTATCCGTGGTAACTTCCAGCAAAATCGCAACGCCGCCGGGCCCGTAACCTTCATACATGATTTCCTCATAATCGGCGCCGCCTAGCTCTCCACTGCCTCTTTTTATGGCCCTCATTATGTTTTCATTGGGCATATTGACCTCTTTCGCTTTTTCAATGATATCTTTAAGCCTGGAGTTGGCATTAGGGTCCGGACCGCCTTCTCTAACGGCCACGATAATCATCTTGCTGAACTTGGTATAAATCTTTCCTTTTTGCGCATCCATCTTTGCCTTTTTGTGCTTGATATTAGCCCACTTTGAGTGGCCGGACATTTTCATCCTCCCCCTTTCTTAAACGAATTCCTCAATTATTTTAGCATAAATCGGCCATATTGAAAAGAAGGATGGCGTTTTGATGGCTTTCACGTTCTCTCCGGTTGAGTTCCATGCTTCTTTTGCAGGATTAATCGGGCCAGGGACCCACTGTGGGAGGTTGTCCGATCATTGAACATCATCTATTTCCCGAATCCACAGCGATCCGTCGGCATCGCTCGGCATTCTCCAATCGCCTCTGGGGGAAAGACTTACCGAGCCCACTTTTGGTCCGTCAGGCAAACATGACCTCTTGAATTGTTGCGTGAAAAACCTTCTATAAAATACCTTCAGCCATTTTTTAATATCAGCCGTTGAATATTCCCCCGCAAAAGCTTTTTCAGCAAGAAACAGTACCTTTCCGGGTTCCGATCCAAATCTCACCGTATGATACAGGAAAAAATCATGCAGCTCATAAGGACCGATAATGTCTTCGGTTTTTTGATTAATTTTACCCGGTTTATCTGGAGGTAAAAGTTCCGGACTTATGGGAGTATCCAGTATTTTCTTTAAAATAATCCTTGAATCCCCAGACATTTCATTGTTCGCCACCCATTCCACAAGGAATTTAACCAACGTCTTCGGCACCCCCGCATTAACGGCATACATAGACATATGGTCTCCGTTGTAAGTACACCAGCCAAGTGCGAGCTCGGAAAGATCCCCCGTACCTACCACGAGACCGTTTACCTTATTGGCAAGGTCCATTAAAATTTGCGTTCTTTCCCTCGCCTGGGTGTTTTCGTAAGTCACATCATGAATGTTCGTATCATGTTCTATATCTTTAAAATGGCGCAAGCAGGCTTCTTTTATGTCTATCTCTTTTATTGTAACATTCAGGGATCTCATTAATTCCATTGCGTTGTTATAAGTTTCATCGGTGGTGCCAAAGCCGGGCATTGTAACGGCCATGATGTTTTTTGAAGGGATTCCGAGCAAATCAAAAGTCTTTCTTGTAACCAATAGCGCCAGGGTGGAGTCCAAACCTCCTGAAACTCCTATAACCGCATTTTTCATGCCGGTGTGTTCAAGCCTTTTGGCCAGCCCTGCCACCTGGATATTGAAAATTTCCTGGCATCTTTCAGTCATGGTCGATGAATCCTTTGGCACAAATGGGTTCTTATCCACTTTCCTATCAAAATTATCTCTTGTTACATAATAATCTCTATTATATTCCAGTTCGACAAGGTGGTATTCCGCATGTTTTGAATAAAAGTCCACATTATCGGCAAAACTTTTGTTTAATCGCCTCTCGGCATTTAAACGTTCAATATCTATATCGGAATATATAACTTCATTTTCCCTGCTAAATCTTCTTGACGTTTCGAGTATGATACCGTTTTCGCATATTATACATTCTCCCCCAAAGACCACATCGGTAGTGGATTCATGCACTCCCGCTGATGCGTAAAGATAAGCGCAAATTCCCCTTGCACTTTGTTGAGAAATTAACTGCCTTCTGTACTCCGATTTTGCTACAAGTTCATTGCTTGCTGATAGATTGGCTATAATGTCGGCACCATTCAGTATGAGATATGAACTTGGAGGAATTGGCGCCCACAAATCTTCACATATCTCTATCCCCAGTGAAAAATTCAGCTCTTTCGATTTGAAAATAATATTGCCAAAGGGCACTTTTTTGTCAAATAAACATACTTCTTTCAAAGACCTGCCTGCTTCATACCCGGAACTGAACCATCTTTTTTCGTAATATTCTTTATAATTTGGGATATTTATCTTAGGTACAATTCCAATCAATTTTCCGCGCTGAATGGCCACAGCGCAGTTATACAATTTGCCTTCTACGAATAATGGCATCCCCACCAGAGATAAGACCGCTAATTCCTTAGATTTCTCTGCCAGCGTTTTCAATGCTTCCATCGACTTATTCAACAGAAATTTTTGATGAAATAAATCGCCACAGGTATACCCAGTCACACAAAGTTCGGGAAAAACAATAATCGCCGCTCCCCTTTTGTCCGCTTCGTTCATTATATTATATATTTGGGATATGTTGTACTCGGGATTGGCTACTTTTAGCCTGGGTGAAGCTGCGGCCACTTTTACAAACCCATATCTATTCATTTTACTCCCCCCTTCAGTAATTATTAAATTAATTGTTATTGAATTTTCTATCCGCCCCGAATGGCCTCATCAACATAACACTCACCCATCCATTTAACCGCCGCATTGCCCGATGTAATATTTAAAATATAATCGGTAAAATTTAAGTTTGAAGAAAAAGGAACATATATTCTCAGCGATACCTTCTCGGTATAGTTTATACCCCCGGGTATGAGATTTTTCTGTTTAATCTCCCATTGAACTTTTCCCAGCATGTTATATTCAATTGAAACCTCATATTCGTCGCACTTAATTTTTTTAATTATTCCGGCCTTCTCAAGGGCCGTACCGGCACTATCGCTGTACGCCCTCGCCAGGCCGCCCGCTCCTAAAAGTATGCCTCCAAAATATCGCGTCACCACCACCAGAACATTTTTCAAACCTTTGGATTTTATTACTTCCAGAACCGGCCTTCCGGCCGTCCCGGCAGGCTCGCCATCATCGCTGAATTTCTGTACTTCGTCTTTAAGGCCTATAACATAAGCATATACATTATGAGCGGCGTCCCAGTATTTTTTACGGATCAAGTCCAGGTATTTTTCAGCTTCTTCCTGATTTTCAACAGGTGTTGCATTGGCGATGAATTTGGACTTCTTTATGACCAGAAGGCTCTCGATCGAATTTTGTATGGTAAAAAATTCACTGTCATTCATAGAAAAAACCACCCGTTACTCATCTCGCTCTAATTATCTTAAATTATTCCGGGAATGTCAAACGTAAGGTAAGATAATTTTTGGAATAACCTTTTTACATAATACAAGTTAGCAAAATTTTTTTGCTTCTGTATGGTATATTAAGAGGGCTTTCAACAAGCGAAAGCCCTCTTTTGTTTGTTATATTAATTTGTTATATTTAATTCTCATTCTACTTTGAAAAAACGTGATTGCCGATGGTGGTGACATAGGGCCTTGACCTTACCCACCTGTCACTAGTCTTGCCGGGGTTATAGAAAGTTGTAGCTCCCCCGGTAGGGTCAAAACCCGCCAGTGCGTCCATCACTGCTCTTCTTGCGGTCTCATCGGGAGTCAAATAAATCTGGCCGTTTTGCACCGGGCTATACTGGTAATAGCCGTCTACCACCTGAAAGATTACGCCAGGTATGGTATCAGGATACCTTGGATCCTTAAGCCTGTTCAGCACTGTTGCCGCCACAGCTACCTGGCCAAGATACGGTTCTCCCCGGGCTTCAGCATAAACTAATTTTGCCAGTAACTCTATATCTCTTTGTGAAAATCTGCCTGTGCTCCCGCGGTACGAAGGATAAACCTTCAATGCTCTAAAAGTCTGGGGGCCTACAATGCCATCGACACGTATCCCCCTCGCCCTTTGAAACCTCTTAACTGCAGCTTTGGTTTTGGGGCCGAATATCCCATCAACTTTGCCGGCCCAAAATCCCAATGTATTCAATTTTTGCTGGAGTTGAGCGACATCTCTTCCCCTCGACCCCTGTCTGAGTGTTCGATCTCCAAGGTTGGCAGCCATGGCAACCGGTGTCAGTGTTAAAAGCAAAAGCAGGACAACCAAAACCCTTGTAGCAGTTTTTCGCATGGTTTCCCCTCCTTTGTTTTTCTGAGACCGAAGAAGAGTTGTCAAAATTATAACATCCTGAGCCTTTTTTAACAAAAACCGTATGCGATTAAAATCAGGCTTTAATTGTTTACCATAATTATTTTACGTAAATATTTTATATGATTTTACCCGGATAAAATATCTCTCCGTAATTCTACCGTATGGTTTTCAAAGGTTTTTAATCAAAAATAAGCCTCTTCAGCCAGTATAATGGAAAATTGACAACCGCAGGAAAATTTTTTGCCAGCTCGAACAAGCTTTTTTTATAACAGTGACTCTCAGGGGGTTCAGTCATAATATGGAAAATCGCTTCCAAAAATTTTTCCTCCTGATTAGGTTTAAGAAAAGATTTTTTGTCCGCCATGATAATGCTTAAAATTGCAGAATTCCTGAATTCATTCAAAAAGATCTTATAGCACTTTTCCTCATAATTTTCACCTTTCTGTCCATTATTCGCCATTTCTGCGGCTATCTGCGCGCTTCTTAAACCGTAATAAATACCTTCCCCCGAAAACGGGTCTACAAGGCCCGCAGCATCTCCAATCAAAAATAACTTATCACTGGAAATTTTTCTCTTTCTGCCGCCGACCGGGAGAAAAGCCGGTTCAATTTTTAGCCTTTGAGTCACGGTTTTATTTTTAATTTTGTCATATAAAAAATCGTGAAAAGCTCGATAAACCAGCCTGCCGTTGAGAAATGAGCCTCCCACTCCGATGTTAAAAAAGTCGCTGCCCGGGAAACACCATCCCATTCCCGATATTACATCGGGGAAAAAAAATTCTACGCGGTCTGTTTGACTGTCTTTGATATGTTCTTTTGATACTTTGGTGCAGAAAGCCATCCCCAACTCCCAGCGAGGCCATTTATTTCTGATACCGCCAGCTTCGGCTACACTGCTGAAAACGCCGTCGGCTCCCATAAGGTACTCTGCGTAAAATACCCCGCATGTCGTATATATTTTGTAGCAGTCCTTCTGTTTTTCATAACCTTCAAACAGGCAGTTCTCCTTAAATTCAACACCGGTATTTTGGGCCCGGGTAACCAAATAATAGTCGAATTCTCTTCTTTTTACAACGATTCCAACAGGACTTTGATCAATCAACACCGGTTTCCTTTCACCATTCAAATCAAGGCTTATTCCATAGACGGGATTGCAATCTATTTCATCAAAAACACCTCTTCCCAAAATATTTATGGTTTTTCTTGAAATCAAGCCACCGCACGTCTTGTCTCGTGGAAAAGAACTTTTATCTATCATTATAGTTTTAAATCCTTTCTTCGACAGATTTTCCGCACAAAATGAACCCGAAGGGCCTGCTCCTATAACCGCAGCATCATACCTCAAGTTCTTCACCTCGTGATAAAGTTTTTCCTTTATATTTTATCCACGTACACGCCCGTTCATTTTTAATAACAAAAAAAGCCCATCGGGCTTCAAATATAGAAAATCTGAATTCTGACTCACATCATTAACATTTATTTCAAAACCTTCTCCACTTCCTTCAATTTATCATAAAGATTCTTAAAATTCCTCAACCGAACGGCGGTTTTGTACATCTCATCCAGCTCGTTTTTTATGCGGTTATAAAGGAGTTCAACACTTACGGTTTTTAATTCGGGTGCTATGGATCTAACTTTATCTCCCGTTATTTCAAATTTCTGGTTAAATTCAGGAATGATTACTTCCACACCCCTACAAAAAACAAAAATGGCTCCCCGAGCAGGATTCGAACCTGCGACCCTCCGGTTAACAGCCGGATGCTCTACCGCTGAGCTATCGAGGAACACATCTTTAATACATACATATATATAATTTTAATCCCGGCAGCGACCTACTCTCCCGGGGGATGACCCCAAGTACCATCGGCGCTGGAGGGCTTAACCTGTG